>NZ_CP028038.1:0-119784 GCF_005491205.1 Nissabacter sp. SGAir0207 | reverse complement strand
TACAGTGCCTCCGTACGTTCGCCAGGCATGGCGTACTGCGTCTGGTCATAGAAGGGGAAAACGGTGCTGTAAGCTGGCACGGGGGTGTTTCCGTGTGCGAGATGAGGGAACACGTACATCACCATGTCAGGATTAGGCAGGCGCGGGAACTGCTGGCTGATTTCGGACTCCTGCGTGCGGCTATAGCTGCGATCGTCGCGAAGTGCGGCCTGTTGCTCGCTGTCAGAAAGGCCACGGCGCAGCGTGCTGCGGGCTTCACTGCCTCGCGAGACGCCTGATTCACCGTCGGTGCCTTTCCACAGCTCCAGCATGTTGCTGTTGCCCGGCGGCAGCATTTCATCTTTGTTTGTGGAGCAGCCGGCAAGCGTGCTGGCTGCAATAATCATGAAAACCCCGAATTTTACAGTAATACCCATGGTTATTCTCCTCAGTCCAGTCCGCCGGTGCTGCCGTCTTCGCCAGGCACGGTAAAGTCGTAACGCACCCGGCGGCCCTTGTCTTCATAGTCGATCGCCAGCTCGCGAGTAATGTGTACGGCAAGTTTTGCCCCCGGCTGTACGTAGATAGCGTCAAAAGTCTGCCCGTAACGCTGTTTGACCCACTCGGTGATTTCGTCAGAACTGCCTGAAATCGCCTTGCCCAGAACGGCCTGTCCGGCGTCGCCGGTAAGCGCGGAGGTCACGCCGCCGTACGCGTTGGTCTGGCTTGTCGTCTGGTTCTGGCCGATAGCGTCTCCCGCCGCGCCGGCTGCACCCAGCAGTCCGATCGTTGGCAGATAGCTTGAGGCATTAGACTTGCGCGTGCCGGAGATGCATGGGATCCCGTTTTCATCAGAAATCCAGCCGATACCGCCACTGGTGCCGGTCTCTTTACCGCCGCTCTGGTTGCTGTTATTGCCGCCCTTACCGCTGCGGTCCGGCTTCGGCAGAGTACGCACGGTGCCGTCGGTAAACACAAAGGTGACGCTGTTGACCTGACCACGCACGCAGGACAGGGTCCAGTCGCCGGAGGCGGTGCCGGAGACGATCGCACCCTCAACGTCCGGCAGCTCAATGCCGTTGGCCGTCAGGTTGTCTTTTCCGATAAGTACCTTAAAGGGATAAGGGTCGGTTACGGTGCCGTTGATCGGCACGCGACCGAGCAGTGCCGTCATGGCGCGGCTGCCAATCAGCGTGGAGTTCTCCGGAAGCGTATACACCGGTTCGGCATCCTCTTCCGAGCCTTTTTCAGCGGTTGAACCCTTTACCTGCTGTTCATAGCTGCCTTTTTGCTTCGTCAGTGCATTTTCACTGAGAAACGACGTCGGGAACTGTGAACCACCGGCGCTGCTGCCCGACGCGCCATTTTTCTGCGCTGAGGACGCGGAGGGGCTGTCCTGGGGCGTGATCCACATCAGGCCATCACTGCCGGAGGCAGGGGCATTGCCACCACCGGCACCCATGCCGTCGAGACCCAGACCCAGCGGGATATCGCTGTCAGTATTTTTTGCCTTATCTGCAATACCTTTACCGGCATTCTGCAGCTTATTCGTCAGTTCGTTGATTTTTGACGTCAGGACGTTCTGCTGCTGGCGCATCTGGTTTTCACGCTCGTGATAGCTTTTCTCCACGCCCTGAACCGCTTCATTGACCTGGCCGGAAACGTTGGTATTGCGCTCGCGCAGCTTTTTATTTTCGTCCAGTAGCTGTGCATTCTGCCTGTTGAGAGAATCCTGCTGCTGACGCACGGCATTAAGCGAGCCCACGATCGTTTTCAGCGTGTCCTGCGGCGTATCGCCCTCGATGCCGAGCGCCTTAAGCTCCTGCGGAGACAGGTTTTTAAGCGCGTCGTCTGTCTGTGCGTGTGCTGCCTGCGCGGCGGGCTCCTGCGGCTTGCTGTTATAACTTTTTACCGCAATAAATCCGCCACCGACCAGAATGGCCGGAACCAGCACTTTAACCAGTCCGTTTGACTTAATTTTCATAGCGGATCACCTTCTGGGCTGGGCGGGTAGCAGCCTTATGCGCGATGGATGGCTCACGTATAAAAGCGTCATCAGGACGACCGGCGGTAACCAGGTACAGCGTGGTGGTATCTTCCGGCGTGCCGGCGGCACCCAGCCAGCGGTGCTGAAAGGTGGCCGTGACAAACTGGCCCTGCAGTTCACGCGGATCGAGCACAACCTTCTGTGATGAGCTGTTGCGGATCCTCAGCGCGATCACGGTACGACCGTCCACTCCCCAGCCGGCTACCGGTGACACAGTCACGGGAGCCGAAGGATATAATGTCGTAATGCGTGTTGGCAGGTGCGGATTAACGGGATGAATGCCCGGCACGGCTTCAACGGTGCGCACCGGTGCATACAGATTCTGAGCTGCGTAACGCGTAAGCAGTACCGGAATAGGAGCCTTATAGCTCACTTTTTTACGCTTCGCCTGCGTGCTGTTGCCGTCAGTGGCGGCTTTCTCGCCGGTGCCGGCGGCTGCACTGCTGAGGGTGCTGACGTCACCGCTGTAAACGATTTTAACCGGCTCGGCTGACGCTGTGGCCGTCGTACGGACGTCCAGCAGAATAACCTCACCGCTTTCCATGTCCTGCAACTGCAGGCGTGACTGAGGGAAATCACTGTCGGCTTTGAGATAAACCGCGCCGCCGGTGCTCTGCACGCGAAGCTTGCCGTTAAGTGCCGGCGGAAAACCCACGCGCACATTTTTATCAACGAAAATCACGCGTTCCTGCCCCGTTTTGAGGGGAATCTGCAGCGGCACGCGCTCCCATTTCATCAGTTCGTCCGCATGCGCCGGCGCGGAAAGCATCGCTGTGACCGGCAGCAGTGACAGTGACAGCGCTACAAGGCATGCTCGTGATCCTGAGGTAAAAGATGGATTCAACATCAGAACATCCCCTTTCTTTCTTTTTTCGACTGTTCGGGGGCAGCAGAGAGACGCTGTGGGATGCCTTCATAGCAGTCCAGCGCCATGCCAAATGTATTAGATTCAGAATCGCCGTCCCAGCGCACCACTTTTAGCGGATATCGCACCATGGCGCGTTTAACCGGTTCGGTGAGGTAGTATTCGTCGGCAACGAGGTCCAGTTTTACCACCCAGTTATCGCGATCGATGACTTTAACGCTGTCGCTTGAATAACCACGCCCGGGAATTTCATAAACAACGCGCACGCGGTCAGTAAGCTCATTTTTTTCACCGCGTACCTTTGCATCCTCTTCAAGAAATGCCTTGCATTGTGGCGTCAGGTAAGCTGAAAGCGACTGAATGCGAGCGGGGTAGTCCACTTTACCGTTTTTCGGCCAGGCATTTAGCTGCTGGAAAATGTAATAAGTAAAGCCGTACACGGTCGGAGGCGGAATTTCCCACCACGGACGCGTGCTGCCCTTGCGCAAATCAGGTGGATTGTGGATGGTCAGCTTTTCAGGCGCTCGCATCCAGCCGCCCATAGCGGTAATCAGTAAAAGCAGCAATACTACGCAGGCCGCCCGCAGGGTAAAAATGTGCTGATCGCGGCCCTTAACCGCGTGGCGAAAACGACTCATCTGGTACTCCCGAGGTTTTTGCTGCGTCGCAGGGACCAGCCCCGCGAGTCAATAATCAATCTGAAATCCCCCAATCCCATACGGCGTTTTTTTAACTCAAATTGCTGCCAGAGATAATTTTCTGGTTTTCCCCGTTTTTTGCTGGCAAGCCATTTGCCGCCAAATGCAATTAATACAAGCGGGAAAAGCAGAGTGCCGGTTGGAATGGCAAGCCAGCCAAAAAGTAACGCGAAGGGCAGAGAAAGCACGAAACCGGATACAGCGCCTATCAGTGCCGCCAGCCCTAACTCGGGGGTGTTAAACCCCCGGAATACAACAGGCTCAGCGTTCAGGCGATCCGGTAAAAATCTGATGGTCGCCATAGGAATGTTTCCTTATGCGATGATTTCTGCAGATTTACCCAGCAGCCAGATAACCGCTACCAGCATGACAACACCAACAACAACGATGGAACCGAACTTTGTCCAGGTGGCGCGATCGTTGCGGACTTCGCCAAATGTCACCAGGCTGGCTTCTGCGACTTTGAAAAATGCGAACCCACACACGACCAGACCACCGAGAACCAGACCATCCTGTAAATGTCCGCTTAGTGTTCCCATCAGGCCAGTTCCGGTGCCGCTGGACGACGGGCCTTCAACCGTCGGCAAATCGGCAAGTGCTGGCTTAGCAGCCAGAGTACTCAGCAGGCCAGCCGTCAGGATACGGGCCCAGGCTGATTTAGCTTTAGTCTGAGCTTTAGCGGCCACGCGGGTTACTGCAGATACGAATTTAGACATGATTTCACCTGTAAAAAGAGTTGGTTTAGGGTTAACTACAAAACATCCAGATACTTATGACTAACAATAAAACTGAGCGAACTACGGCTCTGCCCATCGCGCCCTCCTTCAGACGCTGATTTGTCCAGCCTGAGTAGACATCCACGATTGCCCATGCTGCCCAGAAGAAGAGGAAGCCGATCAGCAGCCCGAGACAGAGCAGGTGCAGCAGATTGGGTTCCACGTTTCCGGAACCCGCTTTAAAGGCAGCTTCCTGTGCAGCGGTCATCGCCATCAGGGACGCTCCCGGCGATAATTTCCTGCCACGCCAGACAAATCGCGCGGCTGGGCACGCGTTGGTTCCAGATAACGATCAATGCCGGCGCTGATGGTTTTCAAATCGGCATTAGCACGCTGGTAATCGAAGAAATAGCGGCCACGCTCCGACGGATCAGCCTGTGCTGCGGCAACCCGCGCCCGTTCCAGCGAAGCCTGAACCTGAACGATCATTCGCTGCGCGGATGCCAGCTCGTCTTTCTCAGATGCAGACGCCGGAGAGGACGCGAGAAAGGTCAGGCCCAGCACACCGCCGCATAACAGAAGTTGTGTTGCCAGACGAAGAGATTTCATATGCACCTCCAGTGGTTGTTGAGTGCGGTAAGCATGCGAAATCTGGCGGCCGGGTTCAGCCGTTAACTCTTTTTGGGAAAATAAAAATTTAGAGAGCAGCGCTAATGCCGAAGTAAGTTGGTTCAAATGGTATTGTTTGTTGTAACTATTAAATTGCTCTGACGCGGCGCTGTGCGCCTTGCCTGCTGACGACCGGCATCTGAAAACAAGTTTCAGTTGCCTTCGTCCAGCTCTGATAGCGGGAAAGCAGCGTAAGATATTAAATTAAATCCTTGAACGAAGAATTTAATCAGCGGTTTGGCCGACTAATATTGATAGATGAGTAAAACCAGGCACAGCGTGCGTTAACAGGTATCCTGTAAAAAGGGAGGGAGACACTATGTGCGGAAGGTTTGCGCAGTATCAGAGCCGGGACGTTTACTTTGACGCCCTTGGCGCAGCCGACAGTGATTACGTGCATGATCCGGAACCCATCGGCCGTTACAACGTAGCGCCCGGCACCCACGTGCTACTGCTGAGCGAACGCGACGGCGAACTGAAAATAGATCCGGTGTACTGGGGTTACGGACCTGAATGGTGGGACAAGCCACCGCTCATCAATGCGCGCGGAGAAACCGCCGCTTCGAGCCGTATGTTTAAGCCGCTATGGAACCACGGCCGCGCCGTGGTGTTTGCCGATGGATGGTTTGAGTGGGTGAAGGAAGAAGAAAGGAAACAGCCCTACTTCATCTATCATAAAACGCATGACCCGCTGTTTTTTGCCGCCATCGGCAAAGCGCCCTATAACGATCCGCACGGGCATGAAGGTTTTCTGATTGTCACCTCAGCCAGTAACAAGGGCATGGTGGACATTCATGACCGTAGGCCGCTGGTGCTGAAGGCGTCAGCAGTGAGGGAGTGGCTCAGTGGTGATACCACACTCGAACGCGCAGGTGAAATCGCGCATGACGCAGCCTTACCAGAAAGCACATTCAAATGGCACCCCGTATCAACGAAGGTAAATATGCCACGTCATCAGGGCGAAGAGCTGATTGAAAAGATATAACTCACATGTTTTCGCTCACAGCAGAAATCAGGCTGAAAATCAGTCAGCTTTGTGCCAAAAGCGGACATCAATACTGCCCCGATTCATTAATATCGGGATTTAAGGTGCATCTAAATGAATTGATGGATCGCTCATTTGAGAAATGTTATCACAGCCGGAGCTTTACACTTTTTGTCCAATTAATGAGCAGCAAAGATTCAAGTTGTTCGCCCGTCAGCGCGATACGCTTGAACAGGGTTTTACTCTACTGCGGCGAATTTCATTTGGGTGTCTATGCAAATGACACCACCACGTGCGACAGATGGTCTACTAATCTTGTTCGCTATGCCTGAAGCGTTATCGGAAATCTCGCGACGATGAAATCGATTAGTGCCCGCATCTTGGGTGTCTGGGGATGTGCCGCGGAAAAGATAAGTGCCATATCGCGTATGGGGGCCGTATATTCCTCTAACAGCGACACCAGTTCTCCACTATCCAAATATTTACGTAGCACCGCTTCAGGCTGGAGAATAATACCGCGCCCTGCCACGGCGGCTTCCGCAAGCACACGCCCGTCATTAACCCGGAAGCGGCTTTGTACCCGAATGGCCTCTTCCTGACCATCTTTACTGAACAGCCACTGTGTATAGGGCAGACCCGACGCATTTAAATAGCTCAGGCAATCGTGGTCCTTTAAATCACCTGGCTTTTCAGGAGTACCGAAGCGTGCCAGGTAGTCGGGAGAAGCGCACAGCACCTGCCGATGCTGACTGATGTAACGGACGGCCAGCGAGCTGTCGGCAAATGGCCCGAGGCGAAGCACTGCATCGAATCCTTCATGCAACAGGTCGACGAAGCGATCGGTTATCACCAGCTCGATTTCAATCTTGTTATAGATTTCCATGAACTGCATTAACGCGGGCGCGAGCAAGCAACTGCCAAAACCTACCGGTGCGCTGATACGCAGGTGTCCCTGAGGTGCTGCGTTCATCTTCTCTGTCACCGTTTCGGCATCTTTTAAGTCAGCCAGAACGATCAGGCATTGGTCGTAAAACATCTGCCCCACTTCCGTAAGGCTCTGGCGCCGCGTTGAGCGCCTGATTAGTTGAGCCCCCAGCCGCGCTTCAAGGGCCTTCACATGCTTACCCACCATTTGAGAAGAAAGGCCCAGTACCGTTCCAGCCGCGCTGAAAGTGCCGAGTTCACAGACTTTAACGAATACCGACATGCTGGTGAACCGATCAATCATTTGAAACTCCTGGTTTCAGCTATTTGAATTTTCTGCATCTTAATGAAACCAGTTGGTTGAAGTAAGCTGTTTTTAAGACAACGTTAAAGGAGTTACTTATGGCAGAACTCAAAGTCGGGATCATCGGGGTTAATTTAACAGGTGGCTGGGCAGCCGAGGCGCACATTCCAGCCATTCAGGCGATTCAGGGTATGCAACTCATCGCGGTAGCGACCTCTCGTCAGGAAACTGCAGGTGAGGCCGCACGTGCTTTTGGCCTTACAAAAGGTTACGGCAGTGGTGCCGAACTGATACAGGACCCTGAGATTGACATTGTAACCGTCGCCACGCGTGTGCCTGACCATCGTGAGCTTTTGCTGGCCGCCATTGCTGCGGGTAAGCATGTTTATTCCGAATGGCCTTTAGCAGTAAATATCCATGATGCCCGGGAAATTGCCAATGCCGCTCGCAAGGCAGGCATCAGGCATGCGATAGGCTTGCAACTTCGGGGCAGCCCGGCCGTTCGACTGGCACAGCATCTCCTGGCTGATGGTGCCATTGGACGCCTGTTGAGCATAAGAACTTATTCCACTACCGCAGGCTTCGGGCCGGACGTGCCTGTTCAGTTTGCTTACCTGGAAGAGCCGGCTCACTTTGCCAACCTTGTCACAATTCAGGGAGCACATACCCTTGACCTGGTACTGGCGCTGGGTGGCCCTCTGGCATCTATGGCTGCGCTGCCCTCGCGGCAATATCCGGAGATTCAGATGGGCGACCCGCGACAACCTTCAGCCCGGCGCACATTCGATCATCTTCTGATGCAGGGCCTGCTGGCATCTGGTGTGTCTTTTAATCTGGAAGTGGGAGGCGGCCACAAACATTCGACGCCATTTTACCTGGAAATGATCGGAGAAAACGGCACGCTGCGCCTCGAAGGGGGGGCTCCCAGGGGAGTGCAGTCTTCACGTCTCCGCTTGCTTTACAATGGAGAGCCTCATTGTGCGGGTGAATATAGCCTGAATGAGATATCCGAAGGTGGTATAAACGTCGCGGGCACCTATCTTGCGCTGCGTGATGACATTCTCAGGGGAACATCGACGGTTCCGGATTTCGATCATGCGGTGCGCCTTACTCAACTTACAGAAGACATTCTCGCCAGTCCTGTGCAAAAGACAAATCAGGCAGTTAAGGCATGGCCACAATCCTGAAAGAGGAGCAGCTACCTGACGAAAGGGATTATGATTGCACATTACGCAGAAGAGAATGTGGGGTAGTTTTGTACCGACTTCGGCATGCTGTCTATATCGTCGACAGCAATCCCTTTTTAGTCAGTTGACTGTGACTTTCAGCGTAAACCGTCGGAAAGCTTCCGACGGTTTACGTCTGTTTTGATCAAAGCTGATAAGCGTGATGGTGAGTGCCACTGCGTATTCCACAGCGAGCGTATTTCCTGAACATGAGTTTTTATTAACCCATTCACCGTTTCATTAAACGGGACTTTTAGAAACCGAAGCGCCCTGAATGCCCGAAAAGCATTAGCGCATTCTTCAATAGCTGCGTTTAGCTCAGCCAACGAAATCGAGTCATAGCCTTTTTATCAGAAAGAACGAGTAGTCTCGTCACCGCTTCATCCCGCTCCAGATTTCTTCAGAGATATCCTCACATCCTCAAAAACACTGATTCATACCAACTGATACATATTAGTTTGACAAGGCGTTAGCTGACACCACAATATATATCAATCGGTACATAATAGAGTGTGCTGTACGTGTCATTGCCCCGCAGTGGCGGCAAGGCAAGCTCTGAACTTACTACCAGGCTGGAATATGAAAGTACGGCATCGAGAAACTGAAGCTCAACAATTACCCGTGCTGGCGCTGCTGGCGTTGGCTATGACAGGATTTATCTGCATCCTGACAGAAACAATACCTGCTGGCTTGCTGACTGAAATCAGTGCAGGCCTCGAAATTTCTTCATCCATGGCCGGGCAGCTTGTCACAGCTTATGCGGCCGGGTCTCTGCTGGCAGCGAGCCCCCTGACCATCATCACCAGAACCTGGCCACGGCGGGTCGTTCTCCTGAGCACGGTCTGCGGTTTTTTGCTTTTCAATACGCTCACGGCCCTTTCCTCCCATCTTTTAGTGACGATGGTTGCACGGTTTCTTGCCGGCGCCTCAGCGGGACTGGCCTGGAGCCTGATCGCAGGATATGCACGAAGAATGGTCATTTCTTCTCTGCACGGGCGGGCTCTGGCCATTGCCATGGTGGGCACTCCCTGGCGTTGTCTCTTGGCGTACCTGCCGGCACCTGGATGGGGGCATTACTGGGATGGCGACTCACTTTTATAGTCATGTCAGTAATGTCAGTCATTCTTCTGGTCTGGATACTTCTGGCAGTACCGGATTATCCGGGCCAGCCTTCCGGGAAAAAGGTGCCGCTCAGTTCAGTGCTACGTATCCCGGGAGTGTCATCTGTACTGGGTGTCGTCCTGACCTGGATGCTGGCACACAATATCCTCTACACCTACATCGCTCCTTTTATAACCCCTGCAGGCCTTGCGGGCAGCACTGATGTGGTGCTGCTGACATTCGGTATCGCTGCCCTGTGCGGAATATTCTTTACGGGCAGGGTAATTGATACACACCTGCGTAAGGCGGTGGTGTTGTCTCTGTCAGTCTTTACAGTTGTCTCGCTTACTTTTGGTCTCGTCACCCCCGGCCCTGCCGTTATCTTCTGCGGCGTGGCCGTTTGGGGGCTGACGTTTGGCGGTGCTGCAACGCTCCTGCAGACCGCTCTGGCAAATGCTGCAGGCGAACAGGCAGATGTGGCCCTGTCAATGAATGTGGTGACGTGGAACACCGCGATTGCCCTGGGCGGGCTCACGGGCGGGGTTCTTCTGAAGCAATTTGGCGCCGGCTCCTTTCCCTGGGTTCTCGTGGTCTTGCTGCTGGTCGCCCTCACGATTGCTGTACACGCTGAGTATGGATTCCCGCGTGCAGATGTCCGTACCGGCACACCTGTTAACAACTGAAAATAATTATAAACAGGGCATTTCTTCCTGTTTTCAATCTCTCTGACTAGAGTTAAACATGACGTTTTTAGAAAAGATGCTGACCGGAGCCCTGCTTAGTTCAGCGATGATTTCTGGCCTGTCTCAGGCAGCGGCAACGACCGATGAGTTTCCGATCCCTCAGGGGTTCAGCAGCGAAGTTAAAACGGTGGACGGCATTAAGCTGCATTATGTGCAGGGCGGAAAAGGTCCTTTGGTTTATCTGGTACATGGATTCGGACAGTCATGGTACGAATGGCACCAGCTGATGCCTGAGCTGGCTAAAAATCACACTGTTGTTGCAGTCGATCTGCCCGGTCTGGGACTGTCACAGCCTCCTGCCACCTCTTACAGTGGAGAAGATGTTTCGCAGTATTTTTATAAACTGGCTGACTCTTTGAGCCCGGGAGAAAAGTTCACGCTGGTAGCTCACGATATCGGTATCTGGAGCACATACCCAATGGCCGCCAGCCATCAGGACAGGATCAGTAAACTTGTCTATATGGAAGCGCCAATCCCGGATAAGCGCATGTATGATTTCCCGGCCTTCTCACTGGAGGGCGAGTCTCTGGTTTGGCATTTCAGCTTTTTTGCCGCCAAAAATAAGCTGGCGGAAACACTGATAAAAGGGCATGAAAAACTTTTTCTGACCCATTTTATCATGGAGCACGCGACTCATAAGGCGGTTTTTACGCCAGCGCTGCTGGATATGTATGCAACGTCTTATGCAAAGCCGCATACGCTGACCGCCTCCTTTGAATATTACCGTGCACTGAATACATCCATTGGACAAAACAAAAAGCTGTCAGAAACAAAACTTACTATGCCGGTCATGGCGATTGGTGGTGGCGGACATGGTGGTATGGGCCAGTTTCAGGCAGACCAGATGAAAAATTACGCGACACGAGTTGAAGGACATGTCTTGCCTGATTGCGGACACTGGCTACCGGAAGAGTGTCCGCAACAACTTAACCCGCTGGTACTCAGTTTTATTAATAGATAATTAGATTAACAGCCAGGATGAAGTGTTGCTGTTAACACATGCCTGAACATCATGTAAAAGCCATGAACTCATGGCTTTTTTGCTGAATTGAAAGTACGCCAACGTTGATAATTAACCGCGTGGGCTGCCAACGACACAAAGTTTAAGCCGAATGCTGGCTCCACAGGTGCATCATCAACGAGACTGCGCCATTCAGTTGCTCTGACGTTGCGCCGTCCCGCGCCTGAATGGACAAGCCGAAGAGAAATGTACTGAAAGTCGATGCCAGAGCGTCGATATCGGTGTCTGCCCTGAGCTCTCCCGTATTGACTCCACGCTGAACCGTTGCAAAGATGCCTTCCCGGGTACGCTCACGGGAGCGGGCAAGAGGTTCAGCAACGACTGCATTTTCTGTGGAGGTTGCACTCATTGCACCCAAACCTATCATACAACCCGAAGGATGCCCGGGCTCGCATTGCATTCTTGCCGATAGTCTCAACGTAGATTCCAGAGATTCCCGTGCGGGGATGGTGTTATCCCAGAGAGGTTGAGTGACCTGCCCAAAGGTTGAGAGGTAGCGCTGTATGCATTCCCGGTACAGTTCCTCTTTTGAACCGAAGGCTGCATAGAAGCTGGGTGAGGAAATTCCGGTACTTATTCCTGCTTTTAACACGGCGAGTGATGTCGACTCATAACCGTATTGCCAGAACAAGTACATTGCCTTTTCGACAGCCTCATCTCTGTCGAAAGTTCTTGGCCTTCCCGCAGCTTTCATAACGTCCCCCCTTATTCATGCTTAATTTATATTACATACTAATCGATACATATCCAGTTGACAAAGCCAATTCGAGCCAATAACATACCGATCGGTACATTAACTATCATTGCATTTTTACGCATTAAACCGCTTGTGATTTTGCGCCGAGCCTAATCACGCCTAATTAAATACCAATCGATACATATTAATTCTGTAATCAGGAACAAACACTAACCGACAGGCTTAAAAGATGAAACCGATGGAACCGGTAATCCTCTATGTTACCTATCAGGGCAACCTGAACTCTTATTTTGATCGCGCCTACTACGCAAACCGTCATCTGCCCCTGGTAACAAAGTCCTTTACTCAGTATGGCTTAACAAGCGTTTCAGTCTTCTATCCGGAAATCTCACAACCCGGCACTTTGGTTATCTGCGAGTGCATATTTCGCGATGAAGCGGCTATTCATACTGCATTTTCCTCATCAGAGGCGGCAGAAGTAATGAATGACTTAGCTCATTTTACTGATATCAACCCGGTTCGTTTACGCGGCATTCCGCTATAAAAACAAGGAACACTTTGTGCAGCAAAAGACTGACTTTACTCCGTGGGTTAATGCACCGGTACGCTCGGTTCGTCGGGGGCATTTCTGGATCCCCGGCGAGCGCATTGAACAAAACGGACTGACCTATCAGCGAGGGCCGATGTACGTTGAATGGGAAGCACCAAAAGAAATCACTCGTCCTTATCCGGTAGTGCTTATGCATGGCGGTGGCTTCCAGGGCACCGAATGGTTTGATACGCCAGATGGGAGACCCGGCTGGGCGCAGCGATTTGTTGAGGATGGCTTCGCGGTACTGGTCATAGATAGACCCGGTCACGGGCGCTCACCCTTCCACGTCGAAACGACGGGCAAGATGGGCCCCGCTTTCTCCTATGAAGGTGGTCAGCAGATTTACTTTCCCGGCACAAATGAGCGACATACTCAGTGGCCTTTCGCTGAAGATGATGCAGATTCAATGGATGAGTTTATTGCAGGCTATGGCCCTCTGCCTGCTGATTTGGCACTTTCTCAGACCATGGACGCAGACAGGATGGCAGCCCTTCTGAACCGTATCGGGCCCGCTATTCTGGTCACGCACTCAGCTTCCGGCCCGGATGGCTGGCTGACCGCAGATCGTTGTCCGGACCAGGTAAAAATGATCGTGGCTGTTGAACCTATGGGCCCTCCCTTTGCCAGTATACCGAACATCGGAATAATGAGCTGGGGGCCTGCAGCGGCGCCATTAAAATTTGATCCACCGTTTAAACATGCCAGCGACCTACAACAGGCTGAACCGGGCAGTTACCGCCTGCCTTCACTGGCAGAAAAGCCGATTCTGATTGTCACGGCAGAAGCCTCTGATTTCGCAGTCGCAAGTCCTCCAACCGCTGAATTTCTTAATGCTGCCGGGGCTTCAGCCGAGCTGCTTCATTTGCCTGACCATGGCGTTTTTGGAAATGGTCATGGGCTCATTTATGAAAAGAACTCCGATGAGGCACTTGCTCCTATTCTGGAATGGATCAACATGAATATGCCAGTAACAGACTGATTTTAGAGTTATTAAAATCGGATTCAGAAAAAATATTTGTGCGCTGATTTAACGTCGGCGCCCTGCAGGAGTAAAGCTATGAATATTGGTATTATCGGGCTGGGTGCCATGGGTAGCGCTATTGCCGGAAATTTAATAGCCGCGGGTCATACGGTTATTTCATGGAGCCGCTCTGGTCGAAATGTTGAGGGCGTTACAGCAGTAGCTTCACCACAGCAGGCAATGCAGGGCGATATCACGTTAACGCTACTTTCTGACGACGCGGCAATACGGGACGTATTGCTCGAACGCGATCTGCTACGTCAGGCAAATCCAACTCTGATCCATATTGTTGTTTCGACTATTTCCGTCAGCTTCTCACATGAATTAGATGAACATCATCGCAAAGCCAATATTAGCTGGATTGCGGCACCGGTGCTCGGCAGACCGGATGTCGCTGCTCAGGGAGGGCTTAACGTGCTGGCTGCCGGCTCGACTGAGGCGCTGAAAAAATCAGAACAGGTGCTTAACGTTATCAGTAAACGTATCTGGAATATAGGTACAACACCTGCCGCGGCGCATGCTGCAAAAATCGCATGCAACATGATGATCACCATGGCCATTGAGGCTATGGCTGAAGCTGTTGTACTCACCGAAGCCAATGGACTGGATCGCGAACGATTCTTTGATCTTATTCTCAATACGCTGTTTGGCAGTCGTAGCTATCAGATTTATTCGCGCAACATAGCCGCCAATGTGTATGAACCCGGCTTCAAAGCGTCTCTCGGCCTCAAGGACCTGCGTCTGGCTAAGCAGGCTGCAGAAGCGTCTCGTGCAGAGTTGCCGATGCTTCAGGCAGTTCATCAGCAAATGCATAAAGCGGTAGATGCAGGAGGCGGCAACAGAGACTGGTCAGTAATGGCGGATTACACAATTCGTTTTTCGGTCATATAGTCTGAGTCAGGCTTGTGGAAATTTAAAATCCGGGGCTGACATGCCGGATACTTCTTAGCCCACAATTCCTGTACCTATTAATGTCCGCTGTTCGCTCATAGAGGACCTTAAACAAGCGTCCGAGTCGTGCCAGAAACGGACCCAGACACCAATCCTGTTTTCTGTTATTCAGCCAGTACATAAGACAGCAGAATGGTTTTAACTCAGCGCGATAACATTCATCGATATGACACTGAGAGCCAGCCCGATCAGAATTACACCTGAAATGCGCTCCACCCAGGGTAAAATATGCGAAAAGTGACGCAGTACCCGCTGGTTGCCAACGAACATAGCGATAAGTAAATCCCACAGTAACACGATACTGAACATCCATGCGCCATATAAGACTTTGACACTTGCTACAACCTGGGGCCCGTTTATTAATGTCGCCAGACTGGCATAGAAAAGCGCATTTTTAGGATTAAGGATCCCTGACAAAAAACCCATGCTGAATCCACGATAAGAATGTGATATAGCGGAAGGCTCTGCAGGGCAGCTGTTTTCACTAACCTGATTTTCAGTTATGGTACCTCTACCCGCAAAGCGGATAAAAAGCTGGCCGACATAAAGTAAATAGAGACAGCCAGCCAGTTGTATAACTGTAAAACTGATACTGCCAGCGCGGAAAAGAGTTATGCCGCTAAAAGCAGCAAAGATGAACAGCCCGTTTGCCATCGCTATTCCCAGACAAACCTTTGCTGCATGATGCCAGCCGGATTTGACAGAGGTACGTGCAACCAGAAAAAAATCCGGTCCTGGGGACAACAGTGCCAGAAAATGTGCCGCTGCCACGAATAAAAACTGTTCCATTACGCTATTACCCTGTTAATAAATTTCTTAACAGAGTGCAGGCCCGGCAAAAGATTGTATTGAATAAAATTGCAGTTTACTCACGCCCGATAGGAGCCAGGCGTTACACCTGTATGGGCCTTAAATACGCGCTGGAAATGACTTTGGTCAGCGAAACCCAGCCGGTAAGCGATGTCCGTTATTTCATAGCCTGACTGAAGCCAGCGGCGCGCCTGATTAACGCGAGCATTAAGCTGCCAGGCATGTGGCGTCATACCGGTTTCAGCGCGAAACAGTCTGATTAGTTGATACCGACTCATGCCAGAAATGTCCGCTAATTCTGCTAATGCCCATGGCTGCCGTTCCGTTTGCAGCAGTGCATCAGTTAGTTTTTTTATTGCCGGACTGTCGCAAGACGATAGCGCCTGAAATGTTCTGACCTTGTTGTTCTCGCAGTAACAGTCGCCAATGAACTCGATCAGGGCAGCACTTTTATCTTCTGTGCCGGCATCTGAAAACAGGACGGTATTCAGCGTACAAAAGCGGGCATAAATCTCTTTATCATCAATCAGCCGGATCTCTCTGTCACTGATGAAATCACCGGGTATATTATTTACTTCAGCAATTAAAGCCTTCAGCCATCTGGCATCCAGATGCAGCATCTGATAGCTCCAGCTCTGATCGGGCAGGGGATTACACGCATGGACAGAGCTGGCCGGAATAAAAACCATCATTCCAGGTCGCAAATAACAAGGACCGGCTGCTGCTCCTGTAAAAATACTTCCGCCTGCATCGACTGCGCCAATGGAAAATGTGGGATGACTGTGCGGCTTATAGCAGGTGCGGCTGCAGCAGGCGCGGCGGCTTTCTGCATAACTGATCGCCGGATCTCGCCAGAATTGAGCAGGTATAGTTTTGCTATCGTGCTTCAGCAAATCCGTTATGAGGTGAGAGGTCCCTTTAAGCATATCTTTATCTGTCCTGATACCCATTACCCTGATTATGCCAGTATGGCGGGAAGTCAGACAGGTTGCCTTAAATTTCAGAGAAGAAGCGCGAGCAGCCAGTGTTACGTCCTCTTTTCGCTTACAGCATATAATGTGCCTGATAAAACCAGAAATTGACAGAGAGGCTCAGCCAGCGCGTTTCAGATGTCGCTTTGTCTTTTAATCTGGCTGTGGGGCAAACCGTATCGCTATCATTTCTGCATCGGGCTGAAGTCCGCCCAGACCCCATCATTTCGATAGCCCCACCTTATTCTGCAGAACAGACTTACCGGTATACCCGCCATGTCTGGGTTTACTGGTGATGAAGGCAGAACAGCTGATATATCCCAGCCTGAAATAAAACCGGCCTGATTTCACGCAGACTAGCTCATATAATGCACACCGGCAAGGATCCTGCATGACCAGCTATTAATCCTGCGTACCGGGGAACGAATTTTTTGCCTGGTTGCTCATGCATAGTGCCGTTAATACAAAAGCGATTAATTATTACTCTCTGAGCAGAGAAAAGAGCACGATTGACAAACACAAGATGAATCAGCATCTTAACTATATTCTGAAAATATTCTCTTTTAACTAATGCTTAATATTCATTCGGACAGGCTGGCTTACCGTTATCTTCTGCAATCTGACTGGCATTTTTTCCGCACCCTTAATCAGGATCGGAATGTAATGCATTTTATTAACGATGCGCGAACCGAAGAAGATATCCGCGCCCAGTCGTTTGAGCCGCGTCTGCAACCGTGGCAAAAAGGCTGTCCGCACTGGCTGTGCCTGATTATCTGCCTGAAAAACACCCTTACGCCGGTTGGCGTAACCGGATTTGTGGACCGCGGTAATGACATCGCTGAAACTGGTTTTATCCTTGATGCCGGTTTTCACGGTAAAGGCATTGGCAGCGAATCTCTGCGCGACATTGCTCGTTTTGCTTTTAATGGCCAGGGTTATCGCAAATTAACCGCTACGGTTACGGCCGGGAATGAAGCCTCGCGCAGAACCTTACTGAAAGTCGGCTTTCAGCAGGAAGGAACGCTACGGGAGAATTATTTTCTGGGGGGCGCCTGGCAGGATGACTGGGTATTCGGGCTTCTGAGCGCAGAATTTACCTGATGAAAACATAAAGCATGAGGTTTATTTAATAAGCCTCAGCCCCCGCCCGACAATCTTTTTGAACTCAGCACATTCGGTATGCTGCGGCGCCGTGCAGTAGGCAATATGTTTCAGCCCCTGGCTCAGAATTCGGAGCTTGCGGATGGTTGCGTCAATCTCCTTTGCCCTGCGACTGAACCGGTCGTGACTGGCATCGCCAACGCTTCCCGGCGTTAATATCTCTGCGATTTCCTGCAATGAGAATCCAGCGGCCTGTCCCAGTACGATTAACTGCAGCCTGTCCAGTACGCTTTCATGATACTGCCTTCTCAGCCCATTACGACCAACCGGGCGGATGAGACCTTTCTTTTCGTAAAAACGTAACGTTGATGGCTGAATGCCAGAACGCTTTGCGACTTCACCAATATCGAGTTCTTTCATTGTTGACTTAAACCAGACTTTAAGTTGCATACTGGTATCAGCTTAACATGACTGCAAAAGGAAAACGAAAAACATGAGGGAAATTGCTGTTTTTATGGCGATAACAGGGACTGGCGCTACCCTGTTAATGGACCTGTGGTCACTCTTTCTGAAACGCGTACTGAATTTACCAACGCTCAATTATGCTTTGGTAGGGCGCTGGATTTTATGGTTTCCTTACGGAAAGTTCCGGCATCAGACGATCGCCTCAACAAAAGCAAGAGCCGGAGAGACGTTTACAGGATGGGCGTTTCATTATCTGACAGGAATGCTTTTTGCTTTACTACCGTTTACGCTTGACGCAACAGACTGGCTGCAAACGCCCTCCTTTTCAACGGCGCTGCTGACGGGTTTGCTTACGCTGTCAGCGCCCTGGCTGATTTTACAGCCGGCTTTCGGATTTGGCATTGCGGCGTCAAACACACCGAGGCCATGGCTGGCGCGCCAGCTAAGTGTTATCACGCATCTGGTTTATAGTGCCGGGCTTTATCTCACGGCATGCATTCTGGTTTCGCTGGACTGAGGATGATGGGGGCTTTTATGAGGGAAAACAGGTCAGTGCATGCCGGCCTGGATACGTGCGCCTTTATTCTGTCGCTATGTATTTATGCTTACTTCCTGTTTCATCTGGAAGAGAGCTTACGCTCACCCGCGATGATCACCCTGTTGCTCACGGGCTTTGCTTGCCTGGTAACCGGAATGGTCATCCGGATGATAAGAGTCAGCCGCAGTTTGTTTGAGCGTCATCAGGTAAAAACCAGACAATGTAAGCAGTGCGGCGCGCGCATTTCAGGACGAACCCCTTGCTCACGACGGTCTGTTTGCCGCTGAGTCTGTTTCATTGATGAAAGAATACGGATTCAAACTAATCCGGCAAAGCGTTGAAGGTAAACAGAGTAATGAACGCACCGTCTGGCTTTCCGCCCGCTAAAATTTTTCCGGCAAGTGATATGCGGTTTGTAAGGATTAAGTTTTGACAGGCGTCAGAGCGGGTATCCCTTGTCAGCAACCTGCCTGCTAAGGCGAGGAAATCAGTATGTCGTACAGATTCATTCAGTCCCCTCCTCGCTCACAGGGGACTGAAAAAGCCCGGTTCCAGTCTGCTTTGTGCCAAAAGTGGACATCACGCCAGCTATCATAATTTATATTTTTAAGAACAAGTGAAAGGTGATATTGAACCCTCATGCGTTTCAATAAATTTAAAAATTTCATTTATTGATGCTTTGTCAGGCTTGTTAAATTCACTCAAATGATCTCCTTTTCCAAGGGTCATCAATAAACCATATTGTTGCGCTATTTCAGCCATAGGAGAGTTATAAGGGTCGTTGGCTCCGGCCCAAAGTAAAATTGGTGTCTTATAAGGAAATAAAGCTTCTTTTTTTTCAGAATACTTTCTTAATTCATTGAAAAAGCATCTGACACTTTCTTGATCATCTAGCGAAAGCCCAGAGACAAGTTCTGGTGCTGTGCTTCTTGCATAAGACATAAACATATCAAAACTAAGTTTGCCTTCAGGCGTTTCCGGAAGGCCATTCTTTAAATCCCATCCGCCTAAAACGACAGAATGCAGCCGTTCCGGATAGTGGTTTAGCAGCCCTAATGCTGCCCATGCGCCAGAGGAATATCCAATAACATGCGCTTTCTCATAGCCCAGCTCATCCATAATTTTCACAATGGATAAAGCCTGATTTTGTTGTGTATATAATTCTGGCACTGACGGTTTTACGCTTTCGCCGTGGCCTAAAAGGTCCGGACAAACAACGTAAAAAAATGGACTAAATAAGGAGATCAATCCATTATTTCGCCAAGATTTTCCGTCCATTAGAAGGCCATGAAGCATTATAATCAGTGAGCCTTTTCCTTCAGCAATATATGACAACTGAGGTGAGCCTAACGTAGATGGCATATGTGTCCCTTTAAATTTAGAGTGTACAGAAAGCATACATGTCTTTAGGCAAGCAGCTCAACGACTAATCGCATAACGGCAGCTCCTCGCTCATAGCAGGCGTCCAATCCGATCCAGATTTAATCGACTGCGGCGGCGTAAATAACTAAAGCCTGCATTACACAGGCTTTGGTCATAGGCGACTAAAGATATTTTTTGAACGATGCTGTTGTAACCGTAATGGTAAGTCCCAGCATTAACGCTGCGGGCAGCAGCAGAAGGTTTGGATAGACTGCTGAAGGCCAGGAGAGGTAGGCCATCACCGGAAGATATACAGCCGGCTTAATCAGCCTTTTCGCGCGGTGATACAGAAAAGACGACTCATAACCAGCACCAAACCGTCGTAAATCACGTCGGCCAAGCCCTTCAACCACGGCAACGCATATAACCAGTACGAACAGCGGTACGGAAAGTGCAATGATCGTGACGCGGATCAGCGTCACGATAGAGACATATACCGTTGCCAGCATGTACTGCTGCAGATAATTCCCCATCCAACTGCTGGCACCTTTAAGATTGCGCGATACCTCATTGCCGCTGTTCATCTCTGCCTGATATGTCTGCTGTATCCAGCCGATGATCCCACTGTCCACAAACGCCCACTGCCAGGCATCCGTTATCCAGCGCGTCACTGTTGCAGCCGGCTCGGAAAGCAGCAGGCTTTGGGTAAAATCAGAAGACAGATAGCCAAACTCGGTATTCATCACCGCCTGGCTGTGCGCTGCCCCCATTTCAGGCCAGAAGAACGCAATCCCGACATATTCAATGACAAGGCTCACCATCAGTGAAGCCAGGATCACGCCAACTAGTTTCCACGGCCAGCCCCAGACCAGGTTGTAGAGCAGGCCGTGCTCCCGCGGTTGCGCGGGGTTCTGCTGCGGATATTGCTGCGGTGCGGTACGACGTGCCTCAGCCATTGTTACCTCCCTTCACTGGCGCTGCTGCTGAACTGCGGCTGTCCCACCACCCTTCACTGCTGTGGTAATTCCGGCGCATCTCTTCTGCAAGACGCGCGATGTTCTCAGGCATATGCACGTCACCTGCATCGCCCGCTGGCAGCGGCATACGAATTTTCCAGAGCTGGCCGCCCTCAAGCAACGCAAACGCCTGACCTTTAGGCAGTGTGACAATGTCGGCAGGCTCAAGCAGTGGCACTTTAATGGTGCCGACGCGATCCTGAGTGCTGGAGGTAAAATCGTGATTGACGGTGACGTCAGCTGAATCCTGATGACCTGAGACCAGCGTTTTGCTGTAGATTTCAACCTGCGGCAGCTGTGAGGTCAGCAGCTCTGCCGTCCGGTTTTCTCGCACGCGCAGCATGATCAGGTTGTTAAAGTTACCCTGAACCTGAGAGGTTTTTGCCGCGCTCCCGATACGGGCTTCAATATCAGATGAGGTCTGCGTGTAGGCCGTCACCTGCATGCCTGCCCCGCCGCCTTTATTGATAAGTGGGATAAACTCATTTCCCATCAGTTCGTTGAATTCATCGCAGTGCAGGTTAATAGGGTCTTTGCCCTCTTTTGAACCCGGCAGGCCGCCGTTGATACCGTGCTTGTAGATGTGACCGGCCACGCTCACCAGATCGGCAAACATGCTGTTACCTACGGCGCTGGCAACCTCGCTGTCGCTGAGCGCATCAAGCCCCACGTAAACGATGCCTTTTTTACGGATAACCTGCTCCCAGTCAAAAATAGGGCGCGGATCTTCCATATTCAGATAATCGGGAGACAGCAGCTCCGCCGTTTTACCGGTGGTCAGTTTTTCCAGCAGCGGCAGCAGTGACGCCACGATTTTGTCAAAGTAGGTGCGGTCATAGCGTACGGCAGAGCGCAGTCCGTCAAGTATCGGGTCATACAGCGCGTTTCCTGCGTCAGAACTCAGCGCCACTTCAACGGCCCAGATACGGATAGCTTCAGGCTGCCCCTGCATGTTGCGCGGCACGTCGTCTTCACTGAATGCGTTGGCGTTATTCTCGATCTGACCGCGCAGTTCGGGCAGCTTCTCGGTAATAATTTTTTCGGCATAACGCAGATACAGATCGGCGATGTTGTTCACGTAGCGGGTGATGAGCGTGTAATCCGGGCGTTCCCCGAGAGCAACCAGCGCACGCGCAACGATATTCACGAACCGCCAGGCAAACTCACGAAACGCTGCGCTGTTACCTTCACCGCTGAGCTGGCCGGCAACGCGGGTTGCGACTTCCGATACGCGCCCAAAGCGCCCTACGGCGTTATACCGCGCGGAAATATCAGGCCAGCCAAGATGGAAAACGGTCAGCTCATCGCCCCGGCCTGCCCGGTGGGCTTCCGCCCAGACCCTTTTCAGCAGGTCCGCATCGCCTTTCGGATCAAACACAATGGTGACGTCTCCACGGCGTATATCCTGAGTGATTAACAGCTCAGCGAGGCGGGTTTTGCCCACGCGGGTTGTACCGTAAACAACCGTGTGGCCGACACGCTCACGTAGATCGAGCGTGACGTCAGTTTCATCCGGTTCAATGCCGTGTACGGCTGGATTTCCGCCAACCGGGGGAAGCGGGCGAACCGGATTGACGGGCGTATCGGCACTGAGCAGCCTGCCGATCGCCGGTAAACTGTTTTCCGTCGCTTCCTCTAACTGGCGGGCAAGCTGATACAGCCTCGACGGCTTCAGGTAGTGGGCCACTTCCGGGCGCAGCGTATCGCGCAGGCGCTGGGTGTGTTTCTGGGTCCAGCGAAACCCACGGCCCAGAAAAAGCCGGCGTTTACTGACGGGGATCTGTTTTGACGTCATCACATAGCGCGGTAAACGGCGAAGGTTGCGGCGATAGCGAATGACCTGCATTCCCTGACGCGCGCGTATGGCAGAAAGCACGGCGAATCCGCCGGCGGTAACGTAGCTGACGGAGGGTGCCAGGGCTACTGCCCAGGGCGCTGTCACGCAGACGATGGCGGCAGTGCCCGCTGCGACCGCAGTATTCAGCTCCACAGCCGGGCGCAGAAGGGCTTCAATTACGTATTTATCACTCACAAAGAAAACTCCTTAAAGGGTTTACCTGCCAGCAGAGCCAGAAGGCGTTGTCCGCTGATAATCATCAGTTGCTGTGAACCGCTGCTGACAGTCCTGCTTTTCTGGCCCGTCCGGCCGGTATGAATAAACAGGCCACGCTGCCCCATGCGCGTCAGCAGCGCGTCAAAGTCCTGAACGTGCGACGGCGTTATCGCCCGGCTGTAGCGCTTAGCCTGAATCAGCCAGCACTCGCCGTTTATGTGTACCCGTCCGTCCAGGCCGCCGTCGCCGCTGTATGACGCATTGCGCTGTACGGCATAGCCCTGACGCACAAATGCCAGCAGCAGTAACTCCTCAAAGACGTAGGGATTAATCTTGCGCAGATAGCTCATGCGCTGCCCGTCTCCGCTGAGCTGGCGAAGGCGGGTATAGACGCGCTCTGCCGTTGCGCGATACCGGCGGTGCCGCCGCTCGCTGACCGACTCACGACGAAAGCGCCAGATCAGAAAGATAATCACGGCCAGCAGGACCGGGTTTGCCATCAGCAGTTCAGCGACGTAAGGAGCGGATATCACGGCCCTACCTCCTGAGACAGGCCGCTGTCCGTGATAAGTACGGGGTAATGCGTCAGCTGCAGGCGGCGGGCAAGTTCAGATCCCGATGAGGGCGCCAGCTGAAGACCGGGTGCGAGACCGCGCAGAGATTTCAGCGATTCCAGACTTTCAACGTTCACAACGAGGCCGGCTGCATTTCTGGCCGAAAGCTGCTGTGCGTTCTGCTGCAGCCACTGCCGTGAATAGCTGTCATCACCCATGATAAACAGCGCGCCGATACCCGGCAGCTGCAGCGCCCGGGGAGTCACGTTACCGGGGGAAAGTTTTAGCGTAATAACGGGCAGCATGGCCGCTTCGCCCTGTTCAGGAGCCGCAGCAGGCGCAGGCGGGGTATTCTGGCGGTTTACGGCCTCGAAAATAGCCTGCGTGTTCTGCCCGCCCAGGTCTGCAATGACGTTGAGCTCCGCCAGTGCGGCAGGCGAAAAGGCGATAAATGCGGTAACGATGAGTTTTTTCAGATTCATGATCACTGACTCCGTGGATCTATCCAGACGAGGCCGTTATCCGGCACCGATGCGGACGCTGTCTGTTCAACTGCGGTAGCCGCCGGCAAATGCGGCGAGGACTGGAGCATGGCGAGCTTGCTTTTAACGAAAGCGCGATAGCGGGCAGCGGGTGCGCCGCCTGCGGGATGGTGATAACAACCGGCTGCATCGAGCCAGCTGCCGGGTTTCCGGTCCCAGCACTCGCGCAGGATGGCGGCAGCGGCGTTCAGATTCACGTAAGGATCCAGCGCCTCCCAGGTTGACGTGAAGCGCTGGCCGTTCCAGCCGAGATTGACCTGAGCAATACCGACATCGATGCGCTTCAGTGAGTTCGTTTTCATGAACACCTGCAGCGCCTGCCAGGCTTCAAGACGGGTTTTATAGCGATAGCCCTTACCCGCGACGTTGAGGGTCCACGGCCACGGGCGTTCGCCCTGCGGCAGCCTGCGCGATGATTCCTGCAGGCTGACGGAGTAGAGCGATTCCGGCGGCACGCTGTGCGCGTGCGCCACGCGCACGTAACCCTCCGGAACGGTCTGTTTGCCCCCGGCAAACGTGGTATGTGAAAGCAGCAGTAACGCCGCTCCGGTCAGAATGCGGCGAGTTGCCATCCGTCTTCCCCCTGCTGCAGAACCACCGGCATGATGCCGTTACCGAACCGCATCCAGCGACCGCCGTCGTGATTCAGCGTGATCTGACGGCTGCGCACCCTGTCCAGCGGAATGTGATGGTCTTTTGCCCAGCCGCGAAGCTTCCCGTCATCGCCCTGGCTGTCTACAAGGTAGATATCAACCGGCCTGTTATCAGCTAATACCGCTGCCAGCCGGGCGTCACACTGCCCGCAGCCCGCTGATTTAACGAACAGCGCCAGCCGCCCGCCGGTGTCGTGCGCAATGCCGGCTGCGTTGCCCATATTGACCGCAAGCGTTTCCGGATAGAGCCGCTTCCATGCGGCGGTGACTTCGCGCTGGAAATCCAGCTCTTTTTGCGTACGCGCAAACTCTTCCTTTACCCACTTCTCAGCATACTGACGACGCTCGGCCTGGCTACGCGCCTCAATACCCAGCGTTGACAGCGGATCCAGACCCGGTGACTGAATACCGCGCGGACCGTTCATCAGGGACTGATAGCGCTGATAATCGTCCTGGCTCAGCCCCCACTGACCGGCTTGTTGCTTCAGATCCTGCACGCTGCTTTGCTGCACGCTCTGCGCCGGCGCATCCACCGGTTCGCCTCTGGAATTCTGAACCTGAACGCTGGCCTGCGCGGAGCAGCAAAGCATAATCACTGCAAGATTGGCTATTTTTAGCTTCATATCGCCTCCGTTAGCGAACGTTGAGAGTCGTTAAGCGACCGTTCACGCGAAATTGCGCCTGGCCGTAGCCGGCGTGAACAAGTGTCCAGCCATTAACGGTCTGGCCTTCGCCGATCAGGCGGATTTCAGCCAGCGAGCTGAATCCCGTCGGCGCAATGGCCGCAAACGACTCCGTGCCCCGCTTTTCAACGCCGGTCAGTACGAATGGTGCTTTGCGGGCCACGGTTTTGACTGCCGGGTGCTGCTTAGCGGGTGCTGGCTTTTTTACAGGTGTTGCCGCTTTGGGTTCAGCTGTGGCCTGCTGCGCTTTCTGTAGCGGGTGCTGCAGTGCGGTAACTGACTGTTCCATTGCAGCCTGACGGCTCTGCAGTGCAGTCTGCGAATCATTCAGCTCATCGATCGAATGGCGAACCTGTTCGACTGCTTCAGATAAGCCTTTGGCAGACCAGGCTTCGAGCGATTTACGGACCGCATCGAGCTGAACCTGCTGCCTTTTAATCGCCTCGGCCTGCGTGCTGATGTTGGCCTGGAGTGGTTCAAGATCGGTTTTAGCCAGTGCCTGGGTGTAAACCACGTTTTGCTGCTTCTCGACGTAGCTGAGACGTTTTTCCTGCGACACACCGGCGCGAAGCGATATGAATGCGAGACCCAGTGCGGCAACCGAAAGCGTGGTCAGTCCTATAGCCGACAGCCGACGTTTTACGGCGCTGAACCTGCCGCCTGATAACGGAGCAACGTCATCACCGTTTTCGTGAAGGAAGGATGTTTCTGTGGTCACTTTGTCAGCCACCCTCCGTGACCAGGCTGGGCCTGAATGGGACGAGGCGCGATCACCTGAGAGGAACTGGCAGAAGATGGAGTGCCAGCAGCCGGTGCGTAGGCGCTGGCAGGACGCGGCGGCAGCTGTGTCACGGGCAGCTGATAACCGGCACGCAGGCTGTGGCAGACCACTCGCTGTACGTCATCCACTTCAAGCTCCCATGCCGGGCCCGCCAGCACCTGCAGCGCGGTGCGAAGGCGCATCGGGCCGAGCTGAAACTGGACGGCCGGCAGCGGCTGACGGTACAACACGCCGTTAGCCGGACCGGTCTGACAAAGCGAGTAGCCGGACTGCTTCAGGGCATAGCGCATGGCGTCAGCCACGGTTGGCTGCACTGAAGAGGGGATGCGGACGTCAATAATCTGTGAGAGGGGGTCGCGCTGCACGGCCTGCGGATCCGTGCTGACCAGCAGGTAACGATCGTAGCGAACCACTTCAGGCGTACGCGCGTATACATCATCAGCAGGTGTCTGAATATTGCGGGAAACGCTGACCGGCGGAACCGGTTCGGAGGGAGCACGCTCCTGCAGCTTCTGGGGCTGCTGAATGCACCCCGCCAGCAGTGCAAGCGGTAAAGCGGCAAAGACGGCGTTAAATTTCATATGAAAAAGTTCCTGTACAGTGAGAACAGGCTTCACTGTGCGCAACTCTTCAGCGTGCTTCTATCAACAACTCTTTTTGCGTTTTCAAAAAAAAACGCCGACCGGAGTCAGCGTTTTTTAATCAGCACCTTCAGGCGACCTGATGAGGCGGGTGCGTTACATCACCGCGTCCCTGTAGCAGGCCATCGATTGAGATATCTTCGTCCAGTGCGTCCCAGTGGATACCACGGGGGTACAGTTCGTAATCTTTCAGCTGTTCGGCGGACGCATTGCGAAGCCGGGGAAACCATGAAAGCGGTACGCCGATTATCCGCTCGTCTGAGAGTTCGACCCACATAATATGATGATCGAACCGAACGTTCTTAGCTGAAATAATCATTCCAGGTCTCCAGAAGCATGGTTTGGTGTTGCCTTATCACTGTCATCAGCTCTTTTACCGTCCGTGAGTCAAATCCATCGTTACTTGCCAGTTTTACAACCGGCTCCCGCCAGAATTTTGCTTCTGTAACGGCCTTTATCACATGAATGTGAGCAGGTTCGCGCGGATTACCTTCGTTAGAGTAGAAAAAGAACCGAAAACCGTTCAGCCATAGTATGGCAGGCATCGTCAGTAACCTTTAAAAGATTATGGTGAAATTTAGTGCAGCGGTCAAAACGCAGCGAAGAGTCAGAGAGAGGATGACGCGTGTTTTGCCATGCCGTAACCGTGTCCCAGGAACGGTATGTCATCATCCCATTCTCCGGCAGGTTGCGACTGTGCCGCTGGTTGCTGAGGCGCGGGCTGAGCGCCATTGTTACGCTGCGAACCACGATTACCTTTCCCGTTATTTCCACTGTGTTTCTGTTGTGGAGCGGGATCTGGCTGTGAAGGTGGCTGCCCCCGGTTACCACTGTATTGCTGCTGGTCGCTGTTTTGTGTGCGGCCACCCAGCATCTGCAGGGTGCCGCCAACGTTCACGACGATTTCCGTCGAGTATTTGTCCTGTCCGCTCTGATCCTGCCACTTGCGGGTGCGCAGCTGACCCTCAATATAGACCTGAGAACCTTTGCGAAGGTATTCGCCGGCGACTTCTGCCAGCTTGCCAAACAGCACAACGCGATGCCATTCGGTAATTTCACGATTTTCGCCGGTCTGCTTATCACGCCATGACTCCGACGTTGCCAGTGAAATGTTAGCGACAGCGCCGCCGCCAAGCATGTAGCGGATTTCCGGATCCTGACCGAGATTGCCAACGAGAATGACTTTGTTTACGCCACGTGAGGACATAAGAATGCTCCTTATGAGTGAAAGCCTGCTCAGAAGAGAGCAGGCTGTGGTGAACAATCAGAATGAGTTTTCTGCGTAGGATTGCTGCTGGGAAGCGGCGCTCTGTGCTTGCTGCGGTTCGGCGCGTTCAGTCTTGAAGACCATGTCCTGGCCTATCTTGATCCAGTCCACTTTGATTAGGCGGGCTTTCAGACTGACGCGGCTTTCACCTGCGTGCTCACCATTTTTCAGCTGAAAAATGTCCGTTGATGGGTTGCTCAGAACAAAGCCAATCAGCACTTTCTTATCCTCATCTACCGCTTTCTGGCAACGGTTAATGAGGCTGCTGGCTTCTTTGCCGATTTGTGCCTTCAGAGGAAGATCAAGGCCGCTAACCGGTTCATCTGCGAGTAGAAAGGCGGGTTTCAGCGCCAGGGCACGGGCGATGGCGACACGCTGCGCTTGACCGCCGGAAAGGAAGCCCGCTGGCTGATGCAACAACTTCGCGCTCAGTTCCACCTGTTCCAACGCATCACGCAGCAAAGCATCGCTGGCCGATTGTGTTGTTAACTGCAGCAGCGGCTCAGCAATTATCTGTGCGACTGTTTGATGCGGTGCCAGCGATGCAGCGGGATCTTGCGGAATGTACTGCACGCGTCGACGATACCAGCGCAGCGCGCGCACGGAAGCCGGTTGCACGCTGTGTCCTTCGCAGAACACTTCGCCGCTATCCGCAGCATCCAGTCCCAGAAGAATGCGCAGTAGAGTTGACTTGCCGCTACCGGACGCGCCAATCAGGCCAATGCGTTCATGACGCTGGCAGGAGAAACTCACCTGATTTAAAGCCAGCGAACCAGGTCGCGGTTTTTGCCAGAGACGCGCGGACTGCACGTAACGCCGACTGAGATTTCCGGCACGAATAAACTCGGCTGCATCAGTATCTAAGCGCATCATTAGACGGCCATCCGCGTGTTATCCGGTGACATCAGGTTGCCATTTTCTGTTGCGGCAGCAATCAGCTGACGCGTGTAAGGATGCACGGGCGTGCGTAATAGCTGCCGCAGTGGCGCAGATTCCACTAATTCACCGTCTGCCATGACTATCGCGCGCTGACAAATTTGCGCGGCGACGCCGATATCGTGGGTAATAAACAGCAGCGCGGGTGCATCTGGCTGCACGCTACGTTGCAGCAACAGATTGATAACCTGCTGCTGGGCGAGGACATCCAGCGCGGTGGTGGGTTCATCCGCTACCAGCACATTGCTTTTCGTCAGGGTAGCCAGCACCATGCACAAACGCTGGAGCTGGCCACCAGAAATCTCGGCGGGAAAGCGTTGCATTAGGTCGGGGATATCGGATAAGCCAACGCCGTGCAGCAGGCGGTCACGGGTATCTGCTGGCAAGACGCGATTAACCAGCGCCAGCTGTTTTCCAATGCGCACCAGTGGATTAAGCGCCACGGATGAATCCTGGAATACCGCTGCAACTCTACTCTTAGGCGCACGCACCAGTGCATTTTTTCGTGTTACGTTCACGCCGTTAACGCGAATCACGCCGTCTATAATTGTTTGCGCCGGTAACGTACCAGTGATGGCACGAGCGGTAAAGGATTTGCCGCAGCCGGACGCGCCAAGCAAGCAAACACGCTCACCATGCAGCAGTGAGAACGAGAGATCGCGGATGATTGTTTTACCATTGAGCGTCAAGGTCAGATTCTCGACTTCAAGAACAGGTGCGGCTTTCAACATGGGGTTCAACATCGTCAATGCGCATTAAGATATGTAATAACATAACAAAATGTAGCAGCACACTGCAAAATGTTTAAATCATTAGTCAAAACTGCAGGCGACAGGATTTTAAGGTCTGTAATTTAAATTTGGGGTGAGTGTAGGAGAAAGACTAACGCAAATCACTTAGTCCTTAGGTTTTTATCCTTGTTGCACATTCGCTTAAAAAGGCCCACTGAAAGTGGGCAAGTTGAGAGAAATAATAGGTTCTCTCGTACCTAACGTGCTGTGTAGAATCCCATATAAAGTATGAGATAGTTCACATAATAGAAGGTTATTTCCAAACGGCAAATGCTGATGCAGCTTTAGAAAAATACTATCAAAAGCGTAGGCATTTTCGCCCGCCATAGCCAAAAAAAACCGCATACCATCGGGGAAGCGATAGTAAGCGGAAAAAATTCAAGTTTCACTCTATCAAACATCATTGCTTGACGATTAGAAAATACTAGACATGATTTTTCGCGTTGTGCAAAAGGTGCTAACCAACTAAAATTATTAAAAAACCCATAATTTACGTAACCGCATAATAACTTTACAGTGGCGCCATCTTGCTGGTAAGTGCCTTAGGTCATAGGTTAGATCCAAAAATGCGGCGAGTGGTTGTGTTCAAGATTATTTAATTGATAGGAGCATGCATTTTCTATCCGGCAGTAATTAAACCTGATGGGGATTTGACAGCACAATTGAGCGAATCTTGGAAGCAATGAAGGTGCTTACTGAACCGATGATATGACTGGAATTGTTGCCACACGGCAATGTATTGGACAAACAGTACGAACTGCTAAAGATATAGAGCAATAAGGAAAAGCTTTATATTAAAAAGTATTTTCGATCTCAAAGTTATGAAATTTAATATTTTGGTGTCAATGATTTTATACACACATTTATCAATATAAATCCTGCTTAGATGTCTGCAAGGAAGTTTTGAACTTTAGTTATCAAACCATAGATCAACAATTACCTCGATTGGATCATCATTCAAGTAATCTTCTAATAAAAAACCAGGAAAAACCGTACCTTAAGGGCATCATAGCTGTATCTTCATTAGCTAAAGAATAAGCCGGGTCGCTTCAGCTATGATAAGTTACCTGCCCCTCGTTATATTGACTGATATACAGGAGAAACAATTATCTTGTATAAATTCAGATAAATATAAATTAGTAGACCAGTGTATATATACTAACCAGAATTTAACTAATCACCGTTGGCTATTCAGAAGCTCTCATATTCGAAACCCAAATCATTTTTAGCAAGTCATTCACAGCGTTCGCCCTTCCTGCCATCCTGAAAACCATCGGCGATAGGTTGCCGGGGTCTGCCATGCGCGAGTTGTTTCAGCTTCACATATGGCCGCTTGCTGGCAAAACGTTTCTTTTACCAGCAAGCCGGCCTAAGAATGAGATCAGTGTTTATTCTGGAATTTCAAAAGGCATCATCGGTTAGATAGATATCTGACTTAATCAACTGTCTGTATGATTTGAGCGATATTTAAGAAAAAATTACTACAGAATATACACGTTAAGTCCGCAACGGGTAGCAAGTCCGCTTAATACCAGCTGCACGGTCTGTATGAACCAGCAGTACATGAGAAGCCACACCTGCCTTATTCCGGCATTTTTTGGATTCGGCTAAAGGCGAGATGAGGGTATCTTGCATTAGTTAATTCCTTCTTGACGCAGAGCTCCAGAGATATCACCGACCGCGTAGCCCGCACGAACCATTGCATCAATACGCTTTAGTAATTGACCAATAGTTTCGATTTCCAGCAACTCACTATTCCAGAAATACAGACCTGTATGATCCGGATTTAGCCACATCAGCCCATGCCAGAAAGGTGATTCGCCGCCTGGGCTTAGAATGTCAATCACTACATGCTTATTTTTACGATGTATCAGCCGAAGATGGACCGGAAAAACACCTCCCCATTCTGCCCTGCTCTCGCAATCCGTTCGCCAGACGTCAGGAAGCTTCAACGCGTGCAGCACGGCTCCGGACAGGCGATGCCGGAATTCCTCGCCTCGCGCGCAATAGGACTCATAATCAAAGAGTGAAAACTGCTGCAGCCGTGCCAGCGTGAAGGATTCATCACGGGTCATTTCGCCACTGCGTTGGCTCATGTTTCCGCCTGCCTGACGGCCAAAGTAGGCTGAGCGCTTAATGTCGGATGGCAGTTCTTTAAACTTCAAAACAGACATATCTCATCCCTCACCGGGTTTGTTTGTCTCGCTCTGTGCGGGATTGCAGCCCTGCACAGAGCACTCATTTATGGGTTCCGCGCGCCTCACACTTGCTTATCTGGCTCAAGCTGCGGTTAATTTGCTGACCTGAAAGACCGGGCATTTAAGGGCTTTGCCTTGTCAGACCCATCGGGTCAGAACGGTATAGGATCATCAAAATAATCGGGCGGAGGTGGATAACCTCCCTGCGAAGGTGTTTGCCCGGAAGGATCTGACTGGGACGGTGAAGTATGTGCTCTGCCGCCTTTGCCTCCCCTCCCCTTTCTGCCTGAGCTCTGCTGAGTCGCTGCGGGCTGCCCGGACTGTTCACCAGACTGATTTACGTCCTGCGCATCACTTGCGCCGCCGCCGCGCCCGCCCAGCATCTGCATTGTGCCTCCGACGTTTACCACCACTTCCGTTGTGTATTTATCCTGGCCATCCGTACCCTGCCATTTTCGCGTGCGCAACTGGCCCTCAATATAGACCTGCGAACCCTTACGCAGATATTCTCCCGCCACTTCGGCAAGCTTTCCGAACAGCACCACGCGGTGCCACTCCGTGATTTCTTTGTTTTCACCGGTCTGCTTGTCGCGCCAGGTTTCCGACGTGGCCAAGGTAATGTTCGTGACCGCGCCACCGTTTGGCATGTAGTGAACTTCAGGGCCCTGTCCAAGATTGCCTACCAGAATGACTTTGTTTACGCCTCGTGAAGCCATAATCGTTCTCCTGTATGGGTTTGTTTTTCACCCCATCACCTGTTGAGTTTCGGGAGCCGCGGTGTTGACGTTTTGTGGAATTCGGCTGGAACTTTCCACCGGTTTTTACATCACCCGTTTGAGATACTTCGCCGCAGGGCGTAAACCAGTGCGGATGACGGCCGTCGTCCGGGGCGGAGGGGAAATTTTTAAGGTCTAACGCAGTGGCCGGAAATAAATTTCACCGGCGTTTATTTCACCCTGGACGTCCACGTCAACTGTGCTTGTCTCAGCCCCGGCGACAGGGCTTAAAGGGAGATATCAGATGGAAAGCCAGAGCACGATGCATCTGCAACGCCGACTGAGCGGCAGCGAAACGACGTTGCGCCTCAGAGCGATGACGGATTCAGGACATCGTGGTTTGCACCTGCATTTAGAAGGCTGCTGTTCTGCAGTGGATCTTCAACGTATTTAGTTGTGCGGCTCAGCCGTCCGGGTTCAGGCGCATCTGCATTAGAAAGGGCAACAACCGGGGCAATAAAGCGGGATGAGTCAGGCGAGTAGACTTCAATTCATGCTCCTTATGCAAAAGCTTCCTGAAAACGAACGCTAATCATACAGAAGCAAATAAGGTTAAAAACCCTCCAGGGGCTTTTTCGGAGAAGCGCCAGCAAGCCAGATGTCTGAAATTCTGCTATCAGTTACCGGTCGGCGGGACGGCAGGTTAATCAGTATTTCCCGGGAGCTCCTTGATAAACCGTTTAACGGGGTTGTTCAGACTTCCCGCCCACTGCGCCTGCGGTATTCCGTTATCCACATCAGCACTGCACACTTGGTAGCTAAAGCTGTGGATAGATTGCGTCAGCCCGCGTGGCCAGGCGTTCATAGACGTGTGATTGTTTTATGAACAGCCACTTTACTATTTCGCCTGAAAAATCTACGAACCGACAGTTTTGACCGCCCTCCCCTGCCCGCGGCATCTTGCGTCGCGTTCAAAGCCAGTTAATACCACTGCAAATAAATACAGTATTATTGAAGAGACTATTGCTCATGTTTAACGCTTTTAACTTGATTAACCCGGCGGCAACCCGCCACTCAGCTTCAGGCCCATTTTTCTGGAGCGCGTTCCCTGCGGGTTCCCTTCACCCTGCCAGGACTATGCTTAGCAGGAGCTGGACCTCAACGAGCATCTTATCGCTCACATGGCAAGCACCTTCTTCCTGCGCGCGCAGGGCAACAGCATGCAGGACATTGGACTTTATAATGGTTATCTGCTGATTGTGGACCGCTCGCTTAAGCCACAGCACGGTGATGTCGTTATTGCAGAACTTTACGGCGAGTTTACGGTTAAGCGCCTTATGCTGACGCCCAAAGGGCCGGTACTTCAGCCGATGAATCCTGCCTATCCCGTTATTATTCCCGATCACGACACGCTGGAAATTTTTGGCGTTGTGGCACACTTCGTGCATACCCCACGTGGAAGAAACTGACATGTTCGGGCTCATCGATGTAAACAGCTTTTATGCCAGCGCGGAAAAAGTTTCCGGCCTGATCTGAAAAACGCACCTGTAGCCATTCTTTCGAACAATGATCTGAATGGTGAGAAGTGTTAGTTAGTTTAGTACGTTCAATTCTTCAGGTTTTAAGAATTAAATAGTCCGCTATGAGCGATCAGCGGACACCCATAAAAGCGCGGTCAAGGATACTACGTCAGGATAGCTCTGTAGCAAAACCCCCAGCGGGGCCTGCCGGGAAAGGTATTATCTAAGCTATTCGGTATGCAGACCTGATGCGACCCATTCCGGATAACCTTCATCAAAACGACGAATGCGATAGCCCTGCCGGCGAAGATATTCCACAGCTTCAACGGACAAAATACAGTGGGGGCCGCGACAGTAAGCGACTATCTCACTGTCACTTGGCAGCTCAGCCAGCCTGGACTCAAGTTCTTTAAGCGGGATATTCAATGCCCCGGGAAGGTGTCCACCAATATATTCATCTTCCGGGCGTACATCCAGGAGAGTCACGCTACCGGCCTCAAGACGGCTCAGCAATTCTTCCCGGCTGACGGCTTCCAGACAGTTATGGTTACTCTGGTAGTCCGCAGTGATATTGCGAATGACGTCATTATTGAACTCAGCAAAGCAGCGCAGGCTGGCAATAACGCTTCTTACCGGGCCGTCACCCAGACGGTAGATAATGTGCTTACCTTCCCGACGGGACATGACAAAGTTACCCCTGCGGAGGTTTTGCAGATGCTGCGAGGTGCTAGCAGCCGACATGCCCGTCAGCGCAGACAGCATCTCAACCGACAGTTCACCCCCGGCAAGGTGGTCAAGTATTTCAATCCTTGAAGCGTGTCCCAGCAGTTTTGCCAGCTCACCCAGGTGCGTATACAAAAATTTTTCAGGCTGATTCATTGACTCTATGACCGGTTAACGGGAACATTCAATCATTCAATTGAATGTTTTAATGATACTGCTTTTCGGCAGTGGCACAACCAGGGAAAAAGTTGTGGCCTGCCGACCGGATTAACTCACCGTTATACAGGAAACTCGATGTCGAATAAAAATATGTACTGGCAGGTGCTCATACTGGCAAGTGCCCAGGCCATCTTTCAGACCGTTTCTGTACTTGTAATGACCATCGGCGGCCTTGCGGGCGGACTTCTTGCTCCGTCCCCGGGGTTAGCGACAGCGCCCATAGCTGCCATGTTTCTCGGAACGGCTTCAGCCACGTTTCCGGCTTCAATGTGGATGACCAGAGTAGGGCGTAAAACGGGATTTTGTGCCGGAGCTGCGGCTGGCATAGCAGGCGGTGCTATTGCCGGCGCAGGGATTATCACCTCTTCATTTGTTCTGCTCTGTATCGGGACTTACATGGTCGGGGTCTACCAGTCTTTTGCGCAGTTTTACCGCTTTGCGGCCAGCGAGGTTTCCAGCGATACATTCCGGCCCCGGGCCATCTCGCTTGTCATGGCGGGCGGTATAGTCGCTGCACTTGCCGGCCCGTTACTGGCCCGGATGGGCAGTAACATACTGACGCCTCAGTACCTGGGTTCGTTCATCATACTTGCTGCAATATCAGCAGTTGCCGTATTCATTCTCTCCCGGCTTCACGTGCCGGTCAGTGTAGAAAAAGCTGTCGAACAGGTTCCTGCCCGCCCCTGGTAAAAGGTCATCACTCAGCCTGCTTACCTGACCGCCCTCTTTGGCGCTGCCACTGGCTACGGCATTATGATCCTCGCCATGACAGCTACGCCACTTGCAATGTCCCATCATGCTCACTCTCTTTCAGAGACGTCTACCGTTATTCAGCTGCACGTTCTGGGGATGTTCCTGCCGTCTTTCTTTACGGGCAAACTCATTGGACGCTTTGGCAGTATCCGGATAATGCTGACGGGCATTTTCCTCTACATATGCCATATAGGTCTGGCCCTGACCGGCACCGGATTTTACTCTTTTGCCGGTGCGCTCGTTTTCGTTGGTCTGGGCTGGAACTTCCTCTATATAGGCGGCACTGCACTGGTTACAACAACGTTTCGCCCCTCGGAAAAAGGCGCTGCTCAGGCCATCAATGATATGACCATTTTTGCGGTAGGTCTGGCCTGTTCGCTCAGCGCAGGCGCGTTGCTTGAACTACTTGGATGGTAAAAGCTTAACGAGATGCTTATTCCGTGGCTTGCAGTCGCTGCCTTAGCGCTGCTCTGGCTTGCCATCCGAAACCGGGCTGCGGAAGGTAAAAAGGCAAATGCGATAGGCAGATGAACTCTGTGACTGACTTGCAGTAAAAGCCCGCTTTATAGGCGGGTTTATAATATGAAGCTGGCAGGCTGTTATTGTTCCCGGCTAATTAATGTGTCTCGCAGTTGAATCGGAAATATCACATTAGCGTGTCCTGCTCGTGTACGAACCTCACTCCAATGCTAACTTCCGCTTTTGGCACACAACGGACGTTGACTGAGCATTCACCTATTTGAAAGTGCTTCTCGCCGGATTCATTCTAAAAGTTACTAACTAAATCATCCCACCGAGAACTAACACATAGAAAAAGTTAGCGGTTAAACATCTATTTAAATCATTGTTTTAAATATAACTAACTGTTAGTGGCATTCAGATATAATGACGGGTGTGTGATTGCCCGCAGTAAAGAGGCCAAAAAATATGTGAAATGGGCGAACCTTGGTTCAGGATCAAAAATCAGCGCTTTCCGGAAGTTATACGTTTCTTCTCGAGCAATTACGCGTTGTGTCACTCCATGAGCACAAGGGTGATGTCATGTATTGAAGAGATGGTGCCGCGTCTTGAAGTATATTCAGTAGACGAAGGGTTTTGTGACTGCTCAGGTATGGAGATGACCATACCTTATGAAGATTTTGGCCGCATGATCCGCGCACACGTAAAAGCCTGCACCGGCCTGACCGTTGGGGTCGGACTTGGACCCACCTAGACGCTGGCGAAGTCTCCACAGTGGGCTGGCAAGGAATATCAACAGTTCGGCGGCGTGCTGGCACTGACACCGAATAATCATGATCGCACTAGAGCGCTTCTCTCGCGACAACCCGTAGGGGAGATCTGGGGCGTAGGTTCAAGGATTGAGAGGAACCTACAACTGCTTGGCATTAAAACAGCACTGGACCTGGCTCGCTCTTCTTCAGTCTTCATCCGCAAAAACTTTGACGTGGTACTGGAGCGAACGAAGCGGGAACTGAATGGCGAGTCCTGCATACTGATGGCAGATGCGCCTCCGCCAAAACAGCAAATAGTTGTGAGTAGCAGCTTTGGAGAACGGGTCACAAAGTATGACGCTATGCGGCAGGCAATCTGTGCTTATGCCGAGCGCGTGGGGGAAAAACTGCGTGAGGACCGCCAGTATTGTCATCACATGTCGGTCTTTATACGTACCTCGCCATTTGATTCCGGGCAGCCCGGTTACGGCAACACGGCATTTGTGAGATTACGCGTAGGTACGCAAGACACGCGCAGCATTATTGATACGGCGGTGAAGTCTCTGGATACTATGTGGTGCCCGGGGTTCCGCTACGCTAAAGCTGGAATCATGCTCAATGAGCTGCGGCCGAACACCGTAGTACAGCTGAACCTTTTTGATGATGAAGTTCCGCGCCCCGGAAGTGAGGCTATGATGAGCCTGATGGACTCAATGAACCGATCAGGACGGTACAGTATTGGTTTTGCGGGAAAGGGCATTCAGCCTGAATGGCGGATGAAACGTCAAATGCTCAGTAAAGCGTGGACAACAAACTGGAAGGAAATTCCTGTGGCACGTGTATGCTGACTTGCCGGTACAAGGTTTCGCATGCGAAATGTGCCAGTGGTAATTTCGCATGCGAAATTTCAGCTTCGCTTGAATAACTCAACAATGCTTCGGCTAAGCCTGTAGTGCTGTTTTACCCATCGGTTGCCAACGCTCTCAGCCAGGACACTGCGGCCACTACCATCGTCTGATTCTCGATAGTAAATAATATCAATGACGCCAGCGTCTTTAAGTGAAGACGCTGCAGCTCGGATATTGGTACGCGTATATCCGCTGAGCTGTTCAAAATCGTCGAGATCAATACCCTGTATTCTGGCATCAAGACAATCCGCCAACGCAAAGACTAAACGTGTAGCCAGCGAACGCCTGCCTGTTTCGGCGATGTGGACATCCAGTTCAGTAAAGGTCATTAATTGCATCCACTTTAAAACTGGTAAAAACTCACTGACATTCAATGCTCAGAGGTTTTCAGCGTAATCCCAGCAATGTAATCTCACTGGCTGGGACGCACTTCTTGCCTTCAAAACTCTCAATCCAGACCATACCGTATTTATCAGGCATGATGTCCAGCAGAAGAATACCGTCCTGACCCCGATAAGAAATTACTGCCTTCAGCACACCTTTAAGGCCGTCAGGCTGAGAAACAAAGGATTCTCTGTTGCTTAAATCAGAACCTGAAGCGGCTGACTCACTGCCATGAGATTTCGCATGCGAAATCTTCTCCTGCAGGGATTCGGTTAAAGACCCCTTGTTCTTACCGGTGCCCTTTAAAAGGGAGAGTTCCTTTTTTACCTGTGCACGGGTGACAGTCTTACCGTTCTGGATTTTTGAAATAATTTCATCAGCAGACTGAGTGCTGGCTTCATTGAGCTGTATCAGATTATAAATCAGCTCAACGTCAGACAATTTTTTACTCCGAACAAGAAAGCGAATTTTTTCAGGCGCAGAGCCAATGCGCATATGCTTGCTGACGAAGGCCGTGGGTTTACCAAGCGCTCTGGCAATATCCTCGCCACTCATACCATGCTCATTTTTGAGTTTTTCAAACGCTAAGGCTGTGGCGAGTGGTTTCAGTCCTGACTGCTGCAGGTTCTCAATCAGCTGCCCCATAATGCGCTGACGGTCATCGCGCGGCGGCGTGCCAACATAGATATCAATGTACTCGTCACCACGACGCTTCATCGATCTGACGCGGGTGGCTCCAAACCAGACGCGATAACCCTGACGATCCTTAGGGAAGCAACGAGGCGGCGTAAGGTTGCCCAGCTCAGACAGTGAGTCCACCATGCCTACCAGCACCTCTTCATCGAAGTCTTCTTCAGGGCGTACCTGTTCTACCTCATATATCTCTTCCGCTTTTACCCTTACGATCTGACCCGATGGCTCCATGGATGGGCGAGCCAGCTCATTGCGAAGCCGGAAGGCTTCCTCATTTCCGGCGGGGGCAGGAGCTTCGCGCCTTGCTACCACTGTGGCAACTTCAGGCATGGAAGCCGGCGCGGATGCAGACTTTTTCTGCTCATCAAGACGACGCTGAAATTTACTTGCCATGCGTATCCTCCTCAATCAAACGAAGAATTTTTGATGTCAGTTCCTGATACTGAACTGCAGGTTTACTTGCTGGAGAGTATTCGCGGATAGTCATGGCAAGCTCTATTGCTTCCTTGGCCAGATTTTTGACCCAGGAAATAAGGGTCAGTACCTTATCCTCGGAATAGTTACGCTCCTGGAGGATCTCGTAAAGCCGCCTCAGGTTTTCTGTTTCAACAGGTGAGAGGTAACCATCCAGAAGTGGCTGGCTGTAACTCTGAACGCCAGCCTGCGTGATGTAGGTTCCGAGGAATTGCAGTCCGGGATTATAGTTCTTCTTTATGCGCTGCATGTAGTTCAGTTGTTTTCCAACGCCAATTCGCGACCCTTTTTCAAGGAGTGTCGGGATCAACAGGTAATCGCCAACCACATGAGAGGCAATCAGCAGGTTGTTGTAATCCGGGGCTGAGTCAATAAAGATGAAATCATATTGTTCGCGAAGCGCATCAATACGCTCTTTGAAGTCAAAAACGCAGTCCTGCGGGCGATAGTTTATTTCACCGATTTCATTCGTTGAGCCAAAGATATGACGTCCGTCCGGCAGGACTTCTGGCTTGATTTCGGTATCCGTAAAGAAAAGCTGAAATGCATGTGCACTCCCCGGCGAGAAGCTGTTTCCCATGGGATCGCGGTCAATCGTCAGAGGTAATTCCCCCGGGAAGGTACGCTCTGTTAATCCGGACGTACTGTCAAAATCAATCATGAGCGTTTTTTTGCCCATTTGCTGCATGTTGTAGGATATCTCATTAGTTGACTGCGTCTTGACCACGCCGCCTTTTTGATTGCCAATGATGATGACCTTTCCTGCGTGTTTATCAACCATCTGAAAGCCTCTGATATTTCGCATGCGAAATTGATGATGACATCTTCAGCCTTATTTTGACTGTACTGTCGTTCGTTTCGAGCAGTATGCCTGGCCTGCCATAGAGAATCAACTTTGATTCTCTATATATTGAGATTTCGCATGCGAAATCTCAACAAGCTGAGGCGCAATCGCAATAATCAACACTTCTTTGACGAGAAACCACAGCAGGGGATTTCGCATGCGAAATGAGAAGAATAAACAAATGGAAGTGATTCTGGCGAAAGGGTAAGGGCTTTGATGTGAGTCTGAAAATCCTTCATCCACCAGCAATAACTTAACCTCTATTATTTGCGCCACTTTTCTGTAATGTCAGAGGGCAGGGCGGGGGAGGGCAGATACCTGCACATAAAGTGTGTGTGGGCTAATTCTGATTTAGCCTGACGAGAGTTTACAACATGTTAATCTGCGTTTTTTATTCTGAAGGATGCAGATCAATAGATGTTTTTTTCTGGCTAGTAGTGGTCGCGTGCGTTGTGGGATATCTCTTTTCTGGTGGAAAGAACCAACGAAAGCGCACGGGATACAGATTTGAGAAAAGCAGGTCACAACCTGGAGGAAACGGATACCGTCCAGACACTGTTGCAGTTAAGGAAGATAATACGGCAAAGCGGCAGCTGGCTACGGTTAGAAGCAGCGAGTTTCGCAAGCGAACTTTGATGAATAAAAGTGAGTATGCCGTTTATTGCCAGCTTGAAGCTCTTCTTTCAATGACCTTTCCCGCGTTTCGTGTTTTTGCTCAGGTGTCTCTCGGAGAAATACTGGGGTCAGACAATAAGGCGGCATACCTGGCAATTAACAGCAAGCGTGCTGACTTTGTCATCATTGATCGCTTTGGTCATCCTGTTGTAGTTGTTGAATACCATGGAAGCGGGCATTTTCAGAGGGATGCCAGGGTTCGTGACGCAGTGAAACGTGAAGCATGTCAGAGCGCTGGTATATCCTTCATCGAGTTGCCTGAAAAGTATACTCAGGGTGATGTCATTGCGATTGGTGAGCGTATATCTGACACAGCTGCGTGAGAAATGATTCGCTACTTTGATGCAAGTCATTCACATATAAATGTGGCAGTAAGTTATGCAAGTGAAAAGACGAGTAATTTCATACTCTAATTTGACACTTTACCTATGGTGTAATAAATTAAGTGTCAAAGAGAGGTGCTTATGAACACAATGACTATCACTGAGCCGCGCAAACCACTTTCAGATGATCAGGCTGCAATTATCGAGCGTATGAATATGCTATCGGCCGAGCTGGTTGCCGCACTGACCCAAAAGAAGAGTCTGACGCGTGCGCTGAAAATGACCGACAGCGAGCTGGTCAAACTGATGTTTGAAACCCAGCTGGATCGCGTTTCAGAGATGTCTGCGCGAGATAAGCGCCGTATCAGTCATCTGAATGACAGCGCTGTCCGGTTTGCAGAGCGGCTGAACGATCTGGGTGGCACCTGCCGGGCCAGTAAGGCGGCCGAAATTCTTGGTGTCAGCAGGCAGACCATTAATAACAGGTTAAAGGCTAACAAACTGCTTGCCGTTAAAGCAGGCGGGGAGTTTAAGTTTCCACTGTTTCAGTTCGACGGAAACAAGCTTATAGCTGGATTTGATGAGATTCTGGAACTGCTCGGAGACATCAGCCCGGTTACCAAGACGTCATTCCTGACGGCAATTTTCTTTTTTGACAATGAGCCCCAGCTCAGCGTCACTGATGCCCTGAGGAAGTACGGGACATCAGAAGAGCATATGACCGAGATAAGGCGCCAGGCAAAACTTTTTGGCAGCCAGACTGCACACTAATCACTAATAAAAAAGGCCCCGTTCAGGGGCCTTTGCAACGTATCCTGCTTAACTACTCACGCTGTAATTCAACGTTTCCGTCACGATTTCAAACCCGGTAATGTCTTCTTCCTCCCAGTTCTGAGGAAAGTTTTCTTTTGCCGTGTCCAGATATTTGTCCGCTGGGCTATTCGCCACATCGGCTAAGGGATCAGACTCTCCCTCACGTATCCAGTAAGCCGTGCACATCCCCGCACCAAAGTGCCTGGAAGGATAAGCGATACCATCATAATCGAGCCCGGGAGTGTTCGCTGCCCAGTTCGTTATACCCTGAGTGATACTGTAGTCTCCACCCATAACCTGATCGGCCGTGAAATGGAGCAGTGCCTGTAGCCTGACTATATTGACGACTTTGGTTTCCCGTGTCGTTTCAAGCGAGTGAATACGGGCTTTCTCAATATCACCCATCCCCAGGATAAACTCATCCGGGTTACGCTGGTAGATGCGACCAAGCGATTCCGCAATTGCAGCGGCTGCAAAGTCTGCCGTGTAGCAGACTCCCGTACGGCTGGTAGGGTCGTTGTAGCGGCCCATCTCTTTAGGATCTTCCGGGCAGGCATAGTTCACACCTGATGGGTAAGCCTTCTTCTGCCAGCGGCGCTGCGGAGTTTTAGCCGCGCGCAGGTCAAACGGAATGCGGTTGTTTGCTTCAAGCTTATTCAGCTGATCATCAATGGAGTCTCCATTTTCTTTCTTCTTGTTGACCATTTAATTCCCCTGTCTTTCTGAATCGATTCTTTAACCATAATTGCACCATTGGTGGGATATGGACGATGGATAGGTCTGCGTGCTTGCCCGCATTCCACTTACCGGCAATCCGGCAGTTACATCTTAGGTTCAGAAAGAAATGAGAACAACAGACTGATTTACCTAAATTATCTATAAGAAATCTTGCATTCCCGTAACCGGTTCGCTGTTTGTGAGGTGACCGCTGTTCCCCCTGAAATCGGACGTATCATTCAGGTGAAATTCATAGATCTCCGTGATACCTGCCGGCTGACATTTACAGGGAATGAATGTCATCAACCCTTAGTTAAATGAGATCATCTCAATGCATCACGATGACGTGTTTGGGTGCACAATTAAGTTTCGAAATAAAGCTCAGATAGCAGCAGAACGGATCCAGGCTGAGCGGTGCATTTTCGCAGAACTTGATAAGCGTGAGCTAAGCAGAGAGGTGATCAGATACGTTTTGTGTTGCCAGCCAGTGAGCGGAGTGACAGTCTGCTTAATCATGCAATTATCACGTGAAAGAATACAAGGGGATGCTACGGACAGCAGAAAAAAGCGATGCTCCCTTGTGCCGGTCAGAGCTCCTAACGAAAACCTTGGGCAATGCGTTGTGAAGTATTTTGGGAATCCCCGCAATAATCAAATAATGGCCGCTGATAGCTTGTACATCACTCAGCAAGGTTAAGTCAGGCGAAAGAGTGTATGTGGGGCATACATGCCAAATGTGGCTATCAGTTAACGTGACGCAAGGCCCTTTCTGCCCCAATTCTGTTGCATTCTTAGACAAACGTCGCTGTGTGAATTCTGAGTCATTCAGCAAGCATAAGTCCTTAAACTTTTGAGCTACGTCGTTTGATGGTATTGATCGTCTCTTCCCGTATGCTAACCGAAAACAATCTAAAGAAGATCCGGCACGGATCGTTTCTCAAGCTTTATCTCGTATAACCAGAAACGTGGACAAGCAGAAAGTCTCACGATCATAACCCACATGTAAGTGTTGTGGCCTTTGAAATAGATAAGTGGGGTGGATCCAAAACGCTCTTATGCTAGTAATGGCTTGCGTGTCTTACTTGAGTTCTAACAGCGTAGAGCAGCGTTCTGCTAATTACATGTTTGATTATCGTATGTTGCATTGGCCAGCCAAGCTGCTTTGCCAGGGGAACCCCTCTTCCTGCTGAACTTATCCACCGGATAGATCAAATAATAAGATCATAATAGGATCAATTTGAGATCAATAAAGAATAGGATCCTTGCTAACCCACTGATTTCGCGGCTCTCAGAGGATCTGAATACACTGTAAAGGGTAGCCGATACACTATACCGGGTAAATGATCCACTGTACCGGGGAAATAGTACACTGTAGCGGGTAGTATTGATCCACTATGACGGGTACTATAAAGATCTTATCCCCACTGGTCAAAAATGATGAATATCTATGGATAACAGTAATTTAGGGTTAGTAATCAACGAAGAAATGAAAGATTCAGGTGAAGTTATACATCTGATCCCAAATCTTCGTCAGACGATCCAGCCAAAAGTTTTACTCCGGCTCGGCGTCTTTGTGCCCACTCTCAAATCCACCGGGAAGGGGGGACGCAAGAACCACAGCGTTGATGCGACTGACTCCCTGTCCAGATTATCCATTGTAGAGGGTGAGGGATATAACCAGATTCAAATTTATGGCCCCAGACTCGATATGGACACAGATTTCAAAGTCTGGGTCGGTATTGTTTATGCCCTTTCCACCAAGAAGATGGATAAGGATCATCATCTGGAGCTCAATTTCGCGGACTTTGCCAAATACTGCGGCTTTGATACTAAACGCATCGATAGGCAGCTTAAAGAACGATTCGACGCCTCTCTGACGCGTATCGCGCGTACCAACATCAGCTTTGTGAAGGCTGTACCCGGCACAGACGATCGTATCACAATCAACATGCACCTTGTTGAGTCGACCTACTACGATAGCAGCACGGGTAAAATTTTCATAAAGCCCAATCAGAAGCTCAATACACTGTACCGGGTAGATGGCAAAACACGTCTCTATTTGAAAGCATTACAGGTGCTGTCACGAAAGGAATCTGCACAGGCATTGTATCTATACCTTGCTGAACTACCCCCTAACTTCTACCGAATTGGTTTTGATCGTTTGCGTGAGCGTCTGCAACTGACATCGCACTTGGGGAATCAGAACGCCACGATTAAGAAAGCGTTACAACAGCTCAATGACATTGGCTTCCTCGAATATTCCATTGAAAAAGAAGGTAGCGATTACGTCCTTAACATCCTCAAACGTAATCCAAAGTTGTGACCTGCCCGGTGCAGTGGATATCCACTATACCGGGTTAGCTACCCTATGCAGTGGATGCTCAGGACACCCCCGGTATAATGGATATCCATCTCTTTTCTCCATCCGCTCATTTTGCCTCCAACTTCTAGGCCCATTGCCGCAGTCAGAAGGGTTCAACTCCCCGTTATAGTGGATTAGGTGCATTTCGCGTTGAGATCTGACTGAACTAAGTGCCTTTGTTATGTGCATACTTAGAAGTCCAAATGCAGTAATCCCGGCGATATCATTGTTCTCTAATAATTTGTAAGTTTGCACTTACTATCATTTTTCACCCATTATTTTCTGAGTTTTTTATCGTTCAGTTAAACTAACATCACGACAAAATCCACTGTGCCGGGTAGTCTGCCATTAACGTCATCCACTGTAGCGGGTAATGTTATGTGACTCTGAATACACTGTGCCGGGTAACCTCAGATGACCCTGATCCACTGTACCGGGTGTTGCAGGAAAACGTTTATGTCCACTATACCGGGTAGCTTAACCTGACTAACTTCATCAGCAGGCAATAAAATTTTGCAGCTACCCGCCACAGTGGAGCAGATAACTGATGCTGATTTGTAATTCCTGAATAAGTGACAACGTCATGAAATGCTTTGAGTAACCAGCCTGGCCCTGAGTAATGATCCATTGTAACGGGTAAACCTGTGTCCATTGTGATCCACTGTACCGGGCATTCACATCAAGCTGCTCCACTATACCGGGCTGAATCTTTTCACCCATCCACTGTACCGGGTATTTAAGCGAACATTCCGATCCTTCTAGGGCGATAATGAATAAACGTTCTTAACGATCATTTTTAGGATCTCTTTGGATCCCCAACCAGGCAAAAGGTGATGTTTAACATTTTTGTGCACTTTACTGACCCATAGTGTTGCAGAAATCCAAACAACTCTTGCGGCTAAAGTTGCATGGCGCTGTTAGTCATCTAACTGGAGGGAATCCTGTGGCTCTATCTTTATCTGAATTTTCAACCAAGATGCAGGTTTCAGCTCTGCTCAACGCGCCACCGGGGTTCGTCATGCATGCAACGGGAACAAGACGACACCTTTCGCCCAGCATCTCTACTTTAAGGTGATTAAAGGAAGACGATATGCCTAGTATCACGCGACTAATGCTCAAAAACTTTAGAAAGTTTTCTTCATTAACGTTGGATTTTCAGCCAGGGAAAAACGTGCTGATTGGTGATAATGAGTCCGGAAAGAGCACTATTTTGCTGGCTTTGGATCTGGTGTTAAGTGATAGCCGTCACCGTGTAGAAAGCCTGGGAATAGAGTCACTGCTATCACAGAGTGCCGTAACGGCATTTCAGAACGGTATCCGAAGCGCCGAGCTGCTACCTGAGCTCATAGCTGACGTTTTTCTCACTGACGGCAATGACCCTGAGCTGCGTGGCAGACAGAACCTTACTGAAAGAGATGCTGACGGGCTTCGTATGCACATTGCCCCGATGCTTGTTGAATATGGCCAGGATATTCGGCACGTGCTGGAGCAGGATCCCTCAAACTTCCCCTACGAATACTATTCCGTCAAGTTCACAACTTTTTCAGGTAACCACTTCACTGGGTTCAGGCGATTTATGCGCTACCTCATGCTCGACAGCGCCCGTATAGATAGCGATCACGCGGCTCAGGAATACACCCGCGCGGTATATGGCGTTAACGTTCCAGTAGAGGAGCGGTACCGGCTGGAGAATCAGTGGCGCCAGCAGAAAAATCAGTTTCGAGACCAGAATCTTTCCCGGGTAAATGAAGGGCTGGACGACTATCAGTTCAGCGTCAGGTCCGGCATACGTACGGGGTTGGAAGCCAATCTGGATATCACCGAGGACGGCATATCGATACGAAATCGCGGGAAGGGAAGGCAATGTTTTATCAAAACCGAATTTGCATTGCGCAGGCGAGAGCAGCAGGGCGAGTTGCATGCGTTGCTGCTTGAGGAGCCTGAAAATCATCTCAGCCATACGAGTATGAAAAAGCTGGTCAGTCAACTCGCGGCAGAAAGGCAAACTCAACTGTTCGTGGCCACGCACAGCAGCCACATTTCGTCACGTCTGGATTTACGTACCGCCATTCTGCTCGGAAAAACCCGCCCGGTGTGGCTGCGGGATTTGTCAGAAGAGACGGCTCAGTTTTTTATCAAGGCGCCGGATAATAATGTGCTGGAGTTTGCGCTGGCGGGGCGGGTATTGTTGGTTGAGGGTGATGCTGAATTTATCCTGATAGAAGCTTTTTATCAGTCTCTGACTGGGAGATTGCCGGAAGACGACAACGTACATGTCATTGCCATTGGCGGTACGAGTTTCAGGCGCTATCTTGAACTGGCCCAATTCCTTGGAAACCGTGTCGCAGCGCTTCGTGACAATGACGGTGATTACCAGCAGAATTGTGTTGAACGCTATGAACAGGTACTCGGCGCGAATACGAGGGTGTTTGCTGACCCCGATAACCGTCGTTACACTTTCGAAATCAGCCTGTACGAAGACAATACATTACTGTGTGATGCAATCTTTGGGAGCCCCCAGCGCCGGCTCACTGTGCAGAAATATATGCTGTCCAATAAAACGGAAGCGGCTTTCAGGTTACTGCAGGAGCATGGTGATGAGCTTTCTGTACCCGCCTATGTTTGTGAGGCGATCGAATGGATAAGCGCGTAGTATTTGCCGTGGCCGGCTCAGGCAAAACCACCTTGCTAAAGGAGCAGCTTCAGATAGATAGCCGCGCTTTGATTCTGGCACACACAAATAATAATGAAAGGCATCTACTCACGCAGATCGTCAGAAAATTTGGCTATGTACCGGAAGGGATCCGGGTGATGACATGGTTTGAATTCCTGCACGGCTTCTGCTGTCGGCCCTTTCTGCAACAGCAGCTCAGTACGCGGGGCTTAAGTTTCTCCGACCCGCCCCAGAGAGTTCCTCGGAGCAACCCGCGACATTTTCAGGATTCTGGTGGCAGGCTTTACCATCGCCGCCTTGCTCTGATGCTTATGCAGAAAGAAATGCTTCCTGCTATCCGCACAAGGCTTGCTAGGTTTTATGATCAGTTGCTGATTGATGAAGTACAGGATTTTGCTGGTCACGATTTTAACTTTTTGATGGAGCTATGCGCGGCTAACGTCTCCATTCTGATGGCGGGAGATTTTTACCAGCATACTTTCGACACCAGCCGGGACGGTAACACCAACGCGACCCTACACGATAATATTGGCAGATATGAGAGCCATTTCCGCGCTGCCGGGGTGCTGCCCGACCATTATACGCTCAGCAAAACGTGGCGTTGCTCGGAAACGGTCTGTAATTTTATCACCACGCATCTGAATATTCCGATCGAAGCACAGATCCGACGGGAAACCCTGATTGAAACCGTAACCGATGCGGCACGGGCAACCGCTTTGCACGCAGATCAAGGCGTCATCAAGCTCTTTTATCGCGAGCACCACCGATACGGCTGTCATTCAATAAACTGGGGTCTGAGCAAGGGTCTCGATCATTACCAGGACGTCTGTATCGTGCTGGGTATTGACCACTGGCGTCGTCTTAATGAAGGTACCCTGAACGCACTTCCCCCTTCATCTCGTAACAAGCTTTATGTGGCCTGTTCGCGAGCGCGCGGTAATATTTACTTTGTCCCGGAATCGCTTCTGCGGGCGCACCGGGTGTGAGCGCTTGATGTACATAACTCAGCGCTGAGAAAGAAGCAGGCTTCAATTAGAATCATGGAAATAGTATGCCCAGCAGGCGGTTTAACGCCTGCTCCGTGATGTGCCCATATAGTTGTACATCAAGTTGCCACCGGCAGAATACGAAAACCGTTATTATCAATGGCTCGGAAGTGTCTAGATTATCCGTGGCGATTCACTGTAAAAAATTGACGGTAAGCGTTTCATGTTTCTCAACGTAATATCATGCCCACGATTATGTCTGACCCGGTGATTTTTCTTGAATAACCGGGTTCAGGACATTTTGTCAGTGAGAAATCGTCTATCTCAAGTATGTCCTTACCACATGCAACCCTTAGTGGTGCAATGGAAATTACAGTTCCTGGTATAAATGACTGTTCACTGGGTAGTACGTTGCATTTCCAGATGATGAGTTTTTTCCCCTCAGAGTCAGTGAATGCCCCTGGCCATGGGAAGGACAGGGCACGTACCAGATTGCGTATGTCGTTTGCGTTTGAACGCCAGTCGATATGTCCATCCTCGGGTCTTCGCAAACCATAACTGCTCGCCTGACTCTCATCCTGATCAAGTCCGGTAAGATTCCCTTCATAGAGTTCGGTGAACCACACCGGAAGGAGTGTACTGGCAAGTTCCGTAATTTTCCTGTGAAGAGTATGCGCCGTATCATCATTGCTAATGGACACTTTCGTCTGTGCATAAATCGGCCCAGCATCGGGAATATTATTTATTTCATGCAAAGTAATTCCACTTTCTTCATCACCTTTAATTATTGACCAGTTAAGATGAGAGCGCCCTCTGTGTGCAGGAAGCAAAGATGCATGGACGTTATACGCACCGAATTTAGCAGCCTTAACTATCTCATTCGAAAGATAATGCCTGTAAGAAAGGGTTATTATATAATCAGGAGAAAGATCATTTATTTTAATTACCCAGGAGGGTTCATTAACATCCTCGGGCCGAAAGACCGGGATTTTATGTTTGTCAGCGAGATCTGTGACAGATTTAAAAAACACATTTTCATTGTTACTATCCTTATGAGTGAAAACCGAAACAACATTATAGCCGCTTTTAATTAATGCGGATAGTCCAGCATAACCCATATCATGGTATCCGAATAATATAACAGTGGGTTTGACTTTTTGAGGTGCTTTCATTGAAACCTTCATGTTGTAAAAGATTATAAAAGTCTTTTGATACTATTGGTCGGCAAGAACATGTCAATATAAAATCGTATCCCTAGACCGCGTTTCCATCCAATCGCAACACTTGATACCAGTAGCTACACTCCTTTCTAAACTCATAACGGAGTTCGATATACTATTGAGCTTTTGTTTATCTTCGTAAGCAGGAGAAGAAAGTTGCAGTATCGAAAAATTCGAGCATTTTACAACGATAGTTTAAGAGTCAGTTATTATGTTGCATGCTTGGCCTGTAAAACGCTTAAAATGCAGTTTAAGAATAGATCTACTTCTGACTTAGAAGAAAAACAAAAAAATAAGACGTTTTCTTTTGGAAATATACATTTCAGTTACATGGCACTACTTTTGTTTTTTTGGACCATTCCCGGACTTATAGGTCATGAGCCATGGAAGCCAGATGAAGCTTATTCATTTGGGTTAATATTGAACATTTATGAAACCGGCGACTGGGTTGTACCTATGCTTGCGGGTGAACCGTTCATGGAAAAGCCTCCGATCTATTACATTGTTGCTGCCGTATTTATGGGCCTGCTACATCCTTTATTATCTCTTCCAGATGCGGCTCGCTTAACGTCGGGTTTTTTTATAGTTATAACTAGTTCAATGATTGCCCTTTCAGTCAGAGATACTCTGGGCAAGGGTTACGGCCGTTGGGGAATACTTATTTTTATTTCCTGCTTAGGTGTGGCTGTCCGAATGCACCAGATGATAACCGACACTGCTTTAGTAGCAGGATGCTCGTTCGGTTTATACGGGCTCATTTTATCGCGCAGGCGTTTCATAGCTGGTGGAGTTGTGATGGGGATCGGGGCAGCACTTGGCATGATGTCAAAAGGGCTTCTGGGGCCCGGCCTGTTGTATCTCAGCGCTGCGCTTTGTTTATTTATATTAGGCAGTTACAGAAAAAAAAGCTTTATAAATTCGATTCTGATCGCTTTGGCTGTAACAATGCTGCTTTCTTTCCCCTGGATTTTAGCGCTATGGCATCGTTCCCCAGAACTTCTGCACCTCTGGTTCTGGGACAACAACCTGGGGCGCTTCCTGGGTACGAATAATCTGGGTCCCAAAAAGGGGCATTTATTCTATCTTTATACACTATCCTGGTATGCTTTCCCGGCGCTGCCGATGTGCTTACTTTACTTTTTAACCAAAAACCGAAAAGTTCTCCGGGATGGTATCAGTGTAAGCCTGATCTTCTTTATGGTAACTTTTTTTACACTCTCCCTTTCAAGCGATGCGCGTGAACTGTATGCGCTTCCATTATTACTTCCACTGTCAGTTATTGCGGCAGCAGCCGTGCCAATTTCTGTAATTCCTTCGTTCTCCTCTTTCCTGAAGGGGCTTTCTTTTTCATTAATATTATTCCTTATCTTTATTGGCTTGTTGGTTAACCTTCCATTCGCATTTTCGCCTTTAAGGGAGTTTGTTAACTATTTTGTACCAGGATACGATTCAGATATTAACCCACTTCTTGTAATTATTTCACTTGCGGCTCCCCTTGCTGTGTTGATTGTAATAATGAAAACCGACTCATCAAAAACACCTACTGTGTTCTATTTTTCGTGTTTAATGACAATTATATGGTCAATCATTATGACTCTTGGTCTTCCTTTAATTGATTATTCTAAACGTTATTCTGATGTTTTTAGTCAGATTAATATGATTGTGCCTAAAGGCGAGTGCGTAATTAGTCAGGGACTTGGCGAGCCGCAAAGGGCAATGCTTCATTATTACACCGGCATAAAGACAAGCAGGGTCGAAAATGGTTCTTTAAATGAAAGCTGTCACTACCTACTAAGACAAGGTAAGACAACTACAGAGAAAAAGAGTTTTCATGACCTCATCTGGAGTGGGAGCAGGCCAGGTGAGGAAGATGAGTTTTATGAAGTTTTTAAGACGCATTGAAATTAAAAAATTTATTCATTTTGAGTGATTTTACAGTGTGAAGGTGTTGTTAAGAACAAAAAACAATAATTGTTTCAAAATGAAAATTAGTCGCAGAGTTACATGGATTCCTGTTGGTCAGGAAAAGACGTTTAGGAATCGTTTATGTTTTATGGCGACAATGTCAGGATCATTAAATTAAAACCATCGAATTTATCGAAACAGAATTGCTTCGGATAAAGACTTTAACAGTTTATTTTAGGTAAGGATTTTCATGACTTTTTTGCCTTTTTCACGCCCATCGTTGGGTGAAGAGGAGCTTGTTGCCGTTGAGCGAGTATTTGCTTCAGGATGGATAACGACTGGGGCTCAAAATGCAGAACTTGAAACCGCGTTCTGTAAACTCACCGGTAATCAGCACGCGATTGCCGTCAGCTCTGCCACAGCGGGTATGCACGTTGCACTTATGGCACTGAATATTCAGCCGGGTGATGAAGTGATCACACCTTCGCTGACCTGGGTCTCGACCATAAATATGATCACTTTGCTCGGTGCTACTCCGGTGATGATTGATATTGATCGCGATACGCTGATGGTCACCCCTGAGCACATTGAAGCAGCGATTACCCCTCGCACCCGCGCCATTATTCCGGTGCATTATGCCGGCGCTCCTGCAGATATTGATGCGATTCGCGCTATCGGCGAGCGCCACGGCATTGCAGTCATAGAAGATGCTGCGCATGCCGCAGGTTGTTACTACAAAGGTCAGCACGTTGGCCAGCAAGGTACGGCCATTTTCTCCTTCCATGCCATCAAGAATATGACCTGTGCAGAGGGCGGTTTGATCGTCACCGACGACGCTGAACTTGCCGATCGTATGCGCAGCCTGAAATTCCATGGTTTGGGTGTGGACGCCTATGACCGCCATACCTACGGGCGCAAACCGCAGGCTGAAGTGGTAATGCCGGGTTTCAAATACAACTTGCCAGATATCAGCGCAGCGATTGCGCTGGTGCAGTTAAACAAGCTGGCTGCCATTAATACGCGTCGTGCTGAGATTGCACAGCGTTATCTGACCGAGCTGGCGGATACACCCTTCTTACCACTCGCTCAGCCTGAATGGTCTCATCAACATGCCTGGCATCTGTTTATCATCCGAGTCGATGAAGCCTCCTGCGGTTTAAGTCGTGACGCGCTGATGGAAACGCTGAAAGCAGAAGACATCGGCACCGGTTTGCATTTCCGCGCGGCACATACCCACAAATATTACCGCGAACGTTATCCGCAACTTTCCCTGCCCAACACGGAATGGAATAGCGATCGCATCTGCTCAATACCGCTTTTCCCAGATATGAGCAATGACGACGTCAGCCGCGTGATCGGCGCATTACGTCATATCGCTGGAGTTTGATTGACATGCTCGAAGAAAAAGATATTCGTAAAGTCTCCGTGGTGATCCCGGTTTACAACGAAGAGGAGAGCCTGCCAGAGTTGGTGCGTCGCACCGATGCGGCATGTGCTGTGCTGAACCTCGATTATGAGATTTTGCTGGTGGATGACGGCAGTAGCGACCGCTCAGGTGAGATGATCGCCGATGCCGCTGATATGCCGGGCAGCCATGTGGTCGGCGTATTGCTGAACCGCAACTATGGACAACACTCGGCAATCATGGCGGGTTTTAGCCATGTATCAGGCGACCTGATTATCACACTGGATGCGGATTTGCAGAATCCACCCGAAGAGATCCCCAATCTGGTGCAAGCAGCTCAGCAGGGGTATGACGTGGTCGGTACTGTGCGTCAAAATCGTCAGGACAGTTGGTTCCGTCGCCGCGCTTCCCGCACCATTAACCAGCTGATTCAACGCGTCACCGGTAAAGCGATGGGTGACTATGGCTGCATGTTACGTGCTTATCGCCGTCACATTGTCGATGCCATGCTCAACTGTCACGAGCGCAGTACTTTTATTCCTATCCTTGCGAACACCTTCGCGCGCCGCACTATCGAGCTGCCTGTCGCCCATGCCGAGCGTGAATTTGGTGACTCGAAGTACAGCTTTATGAAGCTGATTAACCTGATGTACGACCTGGTGACATGCCTGACCACCACGCCACTGCGCCTGCTGAGTATCGTCGGCAGCCTGATCGCGCTGGCCGGTTTTGCCTTCTCACTGGTGCTGATTGTGTTGCGTCTGTTCCTCGGCGCCGACTGGGCCGGAGACGGGGTGTTCATGCTGTTTGCGGTGCTGTTTATTTTTGTCGGCGCGCAGTTTATCGGTATGGGCTTACTCGGCGAATACATCGGCCGAATTTACAACGACGTACGCGCTCGTCCGCGCTACTTCATTCAACGTGTTATTAACTCGCAGAAAGATACCTCCTCTGTACAGGAAATTGAGCAATGAAAACTATCGTCTTCGCCTATCACGATATGGGCTGTGCAGGTATTACTGCGCTGTTAAATGCGGGTTTTGAAATCAGTGCGATCTTTACTCACGCTGATTCTGCTAACGAAAATCACTTCTTTGGTTCAGTCGCCCGTCTGGCGGCTGAGCAGGGTATCCCGGTGTATGCGCCTGAAGATGCCAACCATCCGCTGTGGGTCGATCGCATTAAAACCATGGCGCCGGATTACATTTTCTCCTTCTATTATCGCAACCTGCTCAACGACAGCATCCTGAGCAGCGCCCGTCTGGGTGCTTTCAACCTGCACGGTTCACTGCTGCCTAAATACCGTGGGCGCGCACCGTTGAACTGGGCACTGGTGAATGGTGAGACCGAAACCGGTGTGACACTGCACCGCATGGTGAAACGCGCAGATGCGGGCGATATCGTGGCACAGCAACGTGTCGCCATTGATGAACAAGACAACGCCTTAACTCTGCATCGCAAACTGACAGCCTGTGCTAAACAACTGCTGGAGCAGGCACTGCCAGCGATGAAACGTGGTGAAATTGCGGCAGTTCCTCAGGATCACAGCCAGGCTACCGTGGTCGGCCGCCGTACTCCAGAAGACGGCCGCATTCTGTGGGAGCAATCTGCACAGTCAATCAACAACCTGGTCCGTGCGGTCACCGAACCATGGCCGGGCGCATTTGCCTTCGCCGGCACCGTGAAGTTTGTGGTGTGGAAAGGGCGCGTACATGCTGATGCGCCAAAAGCCAAGCCAGGCACAGTGATTTCCGTTGAACCTTTCCTGATTGCCTGCGGAGAAGGCGCGCTGGAAGTGGTGACCGGACAAAGTGAAAATGGCGTCTATATGAACGGCAGCCAGCTGGCGCAGAGCCTGGGAATGGTGCCGGGCGCACTGTTGTACTCTCAGCCGGTTGCAGCCGTTAAACGTCGCACACGTGTGTTGATTCTGGGTGTAAACGGATTTATCGGTAACCACTTGACCGAACGTTTGCTGCGGGATGACAACTTTGAAGTTTACGGCCTGGATATTGGCACCGATGCCATCAGCCGTTTCCTCGATCAGCCGCGCTTCCACTTTGTTGAAGGTGATATCAGCATTCACTCAGAGTGGATCGAGTACCACATCAAAAAATGTGACGTGGTGTTGCCACTGGTGGCGATTGCTACGCCAATTGAATACACCCGCAACCCGCTTCGCGTGTTCGAACTCGATTTTGAAGAGAACCTCAAGATCATCCGCGATTGCGTAAAATACAAAAAGCGCATCATCTTCCCATCCACTTCAGAAGTGTACGGCATGTGCACTGATACACACTTCGATGAAGATCACTCCAATCTGGTGGTGGGGCCGATCAACAAACAGCGCTGGATCTATTCGGTTTCCAAACAACTGCTGGACCGCGTGATCTGGGCGTACGGCGAAAAAGAAGGTCTGCGCTTCACGCTGTTCCGTCCCTTCAACTGGATGGGCCCGCGTCTCGATAACCTGAACGCTGCGCGTATTGGTAGCTCCCGTGCAATCACCCAACTGATCCTCAATCTGGTTGAAGGTTCGCCGATCAAGTTGATCGACGGTGGTGCACAGAAGCGTTGCTTCACTGACATTCGCGATGGTATCGAAGCGTTGTTCCGCATCATTGAGAACAAAAACAGCAACTGTGACGGCCAGATCGTCAACATCGGCAACCCGGAAAACGAGGCGAGCATCAAAGAGCTGGCTGAACGCCTGCTGGCAAGCTTTGAACGTCATCCGCTGCGCGACCAATTCCCGCCGTTTGCAGGCTTCCGCGAAGTAGAGAGCAGCAGCTATTACGGAAAGGGGTACCAGGACGTTGAGCATCGTAAACCGTCAATCAAAAATGCACGTCGCCTGCTGGACTGGGCGCCGGCCATTGAGATGGATACCACGATCGACAACACGCTGGATTTCTTCCTGCGTTCGGTTGAATTTCAGGATGCCGAACAATGAGAGTCGTAGGGCTTCGGGTTGATGTCGATACCTGGCGAGGAACCTCTAGGGGTGTACCTGCACTGGTTGAGCTCATGAAAGAATATGATATTCATGCCAGTTATTTTTTTAGCGTAGGTCCGGATAACATGGGGCGCCACTTGTGGCGCCTGATGAAACCGCGCTTCTTGTGGAAAATGCTGCGCTCACGCGCAACATCACTCTACGGCTGGGATATTTTACTGGCAGGTACAGCCTGGCAAGGGCGCGAGATTGGTCGCGGCCTTGGGGAGATCATTAGTGCTACCGCTGACCATCACGAAGTCGGTCTGCACGCCTGGGATCACTTTGCCTGGCAAACCTGGGCGGGCGTGTGGTCGGCAGACAAGCTTAATAACCAAATATGGCAGGGATTTGATGCATTAAGCCAAATCCTTGAAAGAGTTGTAACTTGTTCAGCTGTAGCAGGCTGGCGTGCTGATGGCCGTGTCGTTAAGGCCAAACAATCCTTTGGTTTTCACTATAACAGTGACTGTCGCGGCACGATGCCTTTCCTGCCCGTTTTACCAGACGGTCAGACAGGTACTGTGCAGATACCCGTTACGCTTCCAACATGGGATGAAGTCGTAGGCAGCAAGGTTCGCGCTGCTGACTACAACGGCTTCATTCTTGAAAGAATGCTCAATGACCCGGGCGTGCCTGTTTACACGATTCACGCTGAAGTGGAGGGAATCTCAGGCCTGGAGCAGTTTCGGCAACTGTTACAGCGCGCTAAGCAGCATGGCATCCAGTTTGTACCGTTAAGCCAGCTTTTACCTCAAAATCTGGATACCCTGCCAAAAGGTAAAATAGTTCGTGGAAAGATTGAAGGCCGTGAAGGCTGGCTTGGATGTCAGCAGCTGTTAGGTCAGGAGGCGCAGGGATGAGTGCGATGAAAAACTCCTGCTTACTGATTGGTTTGTTAGCTCTTTACTATCTACTGCCGCTTGAATTTCGTGGCTTGTGGCAGCCAGATGAAACACGTTATGCCGAGATCAGCAGAGAGATGATAGAGCATGGCAGCTGGATTTCGCCTCATTTTTTTGACCTGAGGTATTTTGAGAAGCCTGTTGGCGGATATTGGATCAATAATATAGGTCAGTTGCTGTTTGGTCACAGCAACTTTGCGGTGCGGTTTGGCTCAGTATTCTCCACTATGCTCAGTGCATTAATGCTCTACTGGCTTTCTGCCCGCATCGGCATGACCCGGAATGCTGCAATTGCTGCAGTTATCATCTATTTGACCTCTTTGCTTGTATACGGCATAGGAACTTACGCTGTGCTGGATCCGATGCTGACATTGTGGATGACAGCTGCAATGAGCAGCTATTGGTTCGCAACCGAAGCTCAGGGGCGTCGCCAGGCCATCTGCCGATATGCTTTATTTGGTTTTTTCTGTGGTCTCGGATTCATGACCAAAGGATTTCTGGCGCTGGCCGTTCCGGCTCTGGTTATCTTCCCCTGGATGGTTATGCAGAAACGGTTCACGCAGTTGCTGATATACGGACCTGTTGCAGTAATAAGTGCCGGACTAACGTGTGCTCCTTGGGCTATCGCTATTCATCATGAGCAACCTGATTTCTGGAATTACTTTTTCTGGGTTGAACATATCCAACGCTTCGCAGAAGATAATGCCCAGCATAAAGCTCCCTTCTGGTACTACCTGCCTATACTGCTGGCAGGATCGCTTCCATGGCTGGCATTACTCCCTGGCGCCATTAGGAAAGGCTGTCAATCTTCTGCAAATACCTATTTATTGAGCTGGGCAATAATTCCCTTAGTATTTTTCAGCATTGCTAAAGGAAAGTTGCCCACGTACATCCTTCCCTGTTTTGCTCCAATGGCTATGCTGATGGCTCAGTACGGTGTTGAGCTTGCCCGGACCAAAAGTCGCACGCTGAAAATCAATGCCTGGATTAATATTGGGTTTGGCTCAATGGCTGCCCTGGCTGTACTTTTTATAATTGCACCATGGGGAATAGCCCATAAGCCTATATATGCCCCTCAAGAGATAAGTAAGGTGTTGATGGCAGCGCTGATATTTATGGGATGGGCTTTAGCAGGTTTATTGTCATTAAACGGAAACTGGCTTAGAGCAGCCTTCTGTCCACTGGTTCTTGCCTTGGGGCTCGGTTATGCGATACCAGACGGCATAAGTAACACCAAACGGCCTGGAAGGTTTATTGAACATATAGCAAGCAATCTGGGAGAAAGTCGCTATATCGCCACCAACAGCACTGGCGTGGGGTCGGCTATCGCCTGGAGAATGGAGCGAAGCGATATCTATTTTTATCATCAGGAAGGCGAACTAAAGTACGGTCTCAGCTATCCCGATGACAAAAAACGCTTTATCAGCGATGCGCAGATCGTTGATTGGATTTTGCAGCATCGTAAGAATGGTAATATCTCCGTAGTGTTAATGCTGGGCAAAGATGAGTCAGTGCCAAAGAATATGCCGCCGGCAGAAATAACTTATCACGAAGGACGCATGCTCTACTTATTCTATGGTGCTCTGCCATGACGGGTTTGGTCATTCTGGTATGCATAATCACATCGATGGGGCAGCTGTGCCAGAAACAGGCTGCCCTTCAGCTTCACAGGCGAGGTTATCTTTTCTGGATGATTGTCAGCGTCATCATTCTTGGCATAGGCATGCTGTTATGGCTGGTCGTTTTACAACAAATGCCTGTTAGCGTTGCTTATCCAATGCTTAGCCTTAACTTTATTTTTGTTGCGCTGGGCGCGCGCTGGATATGGGGTGAACGACTTAGCGGTATGCAAATTATTGGTACGCTTCTGATTGTTTCAGGCGTGATCGTTATGGGGAGCTAAGAATGAGAGGGTATTGCTGGGCTATTTGCAGCGTATTACTGGTTACCGCATCGCAACTGGCGTTGCGAGGTGCTGCCTCACAGCTGCATGCATTTACCTTGTCGGCTCTGGCAGCAATGTCGATACCGCTATTGCTGCTTTTAGTAACCGGCTTGGCAGGGTACTTACTTTCAATGATTTGCTGGATGACAGCTCTGAGACACCTGCCTCTGAGCCGTGCGTATCCTGTTCTGAGCCTGAGTTACATACTGGTTTGGGGATTTGCTCTGGTTCTGCCTTTAAACCATGAACGCTTTCAGTGGGGCAGTTTACCTGGTGTAGTGATGATCGTTGTAGGCGTTTATCTGATCGTGAAGTCACCAAATGAAGCAAAACAGAATGGCTGAAATAAAGTTGAACAATCCTGCAGCGCAGTTAAAGGAAGGTTCACGGTGGCATATTATTACGCCACCGCTGTTTCGGAACCTCAGCTGCAATTCAGTAAGAGGGGAATGAAAATTCTCAGGCGTTGATGAGGGTTATCGTAAACTTTGCACCACCTAAGCGATTATTCTGGCATGTCACCTTACCACCGTGAGCCTGCACTATGGCCCTGACAACCGATAGCCCGAGACCTGAAGATGAGATTACGTCAGCGGCATTACTGCCACGCGTAAACATATCAAAGATTTTTTCCTGCTCACTAGCTGGAATTCCAGGCCCTTCATCTTCAATCGAAATTACAAGTTGCTTATCAGATGTTGGTTCACATCTGATGGATATAGTTCCCGGATTTGAATAAACAAGGCAGTTGTTCAGCAAGGCAAGGACGGCTTGCCTGATTCTCGCTGCGTCAATGAAACATGTTAAAGGGTATCCGTTGACTACAAGGATCTTTTTCTTTTGACTGAATGTGGGGATCAACGGAGCAGTAACGGATTTAATTTCCTCATATAAATCAACTTCTTCACGGTACAAAATCAACTGGCCAGAGTCAGCGAGGCTCACTACACGAAGATCGTTAATAAGCAGGGAAAGCCCGTCTATCTGTTTCATTAATGCATCTAAATTTACTGTGTCTGCAGGCATTACTCCTTCAGAGATAGCCTGTACCCCACCTTTTAACACCGTGACCGGAGTCCTGAGTTCATGCGCTATAGCCGCATTCCACTGCTTCATGTCTTTCGACATAACTTCCAGTCTGGAAGCCATCACATTAAAATCATCTATTAAATCATTAAGCTCAGTAAAATAAATGCCTGAATGATCTGCGCGTGAGGCTAGATTTCCCTCAGCAATCTCCCTTGCGCTGAAGGCAATTGTTTTTAATGGCCTGATAAGGTTTTGCGCAAATCGCCATGAGCAGTACATCGAAAATGCAACAGCGAGAAGAGTAGAAAAAATCAACTGCAACGTATCGTTCAGGCTGGGTATTAGTGATTCACCGTCGGTCGTAGAGGGAAATATTAGTGCAGCAACGTAATACACCAGTGTGGAAAGTATAAGGGCCATGAATGCAATAAAGGCTGTCATATCAGACAGCCTGCGCGTCAGGCTCTTCCTGGAAATTTTTCTCATATTAATCTCCAAGCCTGTAGCCGAAGCCCCGTATGCTCTCAGGAACAAACTTAAGACCCGCCGCATCGAGTTTTTTCCTTAGCTTGCTGATATGACTATCCACTGTTCTATCATTTACCTCCCCCTCGGGAAGGCAAGCTTCCATAAGTTCCCTGCGAGTGAATACCCGTTTTGGAAAACGAATAAGATGCAAAAGAACCCGGAATTCAGTTGTTGTCAGATAACCCGAGATGTCATGCATGGACTCACCAATAAATACCTGGTGCTCACTGACATTCACTTCAATATTTTTTGTTTTATAAACCATCAGGCTGTCATTTAGGTGGTAATGATTCATTCTCCTGAGAATAACGTGTACTCGCGCCAGAAGCTCTGAAGGATTAAAGGGTTTCACCACATAATCGTCAGCTCCCGTGCGCAAGGCAAAAACCTTATCGATGTCCGTATCCAGCGCCGTTAACATCAGTACAGGCACGTCACTGATTTTCTTAATTGCGGAAAGGACTTCCCAGCCATTTTTTTTAGGCATGTTGATATCTAAAATCACAAACCCAGGCAGATGCTGACTGAACATTGTTAACGCCTGTTCTCCATTCTCCGCCGTCAAAACACTGAAGCCGTCCTTTTCAAGATAGGCAGTGACGATTTTAGTTATGGCCGGGTCATCTTCGGCAACCAGCACAGTGAGCTGTTGATGAGTCATGTAAAACTCCCATGAGTTTATGAAATTATCTTTGAAAAGGAACTTGCCTGCAAAATGAGACATGTATCCTCTTTGCAGCAGGCCTGCTTAATGTATGCCGTATTATGCCAGTTCAGGCCCTTGCTTGGGCACTAAACAGTGCAAATCGCAGAGTACAGGCTGATGCCAGATACTCTGCGGCTCAAACGAGATTAGAACGTCTTACCAATGTTGAACTGGAACTGTTCGGTGCGGTCTCCGCTAAACTTTTTAAGAGGCAAGGCGTAAGAGAATACCAGTGGGCCAAGTGGAGACTGCCACTGAAGCGATATGCCTGCAGACAAGCGGAAATCGCCGGGTTTACTGTAATCAGGAATGCCTGCCATTTCGGTAGCAGGAGTGTTTTTCCATGAAGTATCCCATACGGTACCTGCATCCATGAAAACGGATGTTCTTAGAGCGTCTGCGTAGCGATTTCCGACAAATGGTGTCGGGAAAATAAGCTCCACACTCGCCGTAGTCATGACATTTCCGCCAACTGCATCGTCAGAGTTCTTAACGCTACACTGACTGTAGTCCGTTTCTGTTCCTGAGCAGTCGTAATATGCAGCCTTCGGACCAATGCTGTTTGAAGAAAATCCCCTGACTGAACTGGATCCACCGGCACGGAAAGTATCATAGAAAGGTACTTGCTTACCGCCCAGGCCAGCAGAGTAGCCTACGCGCGCTCTGGTCATAAGAACCCAGTCATGATCGTCAGTTAATGGACTGTAACGGCTGTAATCTGCACTTAACTTGTAATATTCATTATCTGACCCCGGTACCGTAACCTTTGCGCTGGTATTAAAAAGAGTGCCAGCAGTAGGGAAAAATCCGCGATCAAGGGTGTTGTAATTCCATCCCAAGGTGAACAGGAAATCATTGGCCTGAGTTTCGGCCTTATTGTGCTCGTCACCAGGTGAAACGGACGGCAGTACCCCCTGGCCTTTCAAATAGTTCCATGTGGCTACCTGAGGTCGCATATCAGAAAGGGAGTTATGAACAAAATCCAGACCAGAGTTTAGCCTGCTGTTTTCGCTGACAGGGAATCCAAGGGTCAGACCTGTTCCGTAAGAAGTCTGTTTATATTCAGAGAGGTAATTTTTGTCTGCTTTATAGTTGTTATAAAACAGGCGGCCACCGAGGCTAACACCATCAACGGTGAAATAAGGGTCTGTGCCAGCAATATCTATATAAGATTGATAGCTGTTTTTTACGCCTGAGAAGCTGACGGTATTACCTGTGCCAAGCCAGTTATCCTGACTGACACTGACCTGATAACTGATACCACTGTCAGTGCCATAGCCCAGACCAAAGTTAAACGAACCCGTGTTGCGTTCTTTTACTTTGTAGACCAAATCAACCTGATCGCTGCTACCTGGTACGCGCTGCGTATCGACTTCTACGTTCTCGAAATAACCGGTTCGGCTCAGACGCTGGCGACCCTGCTCAACTTTATCACTTTCAAGCCATCCCCCTTCGGTCTGACGCATTTCACGTCTAAGCACTCTATCGCTGGTTATATCATTACCAGTAAAACGGACGCCACGGACATAGAAACGTTTACCGGCGGAGACGTGAACGGCCAATGCCACCGCGTCTCCGCTTTTATCGAATCGAGGCTCGGTTACGACCTGAGGATAGGCATAACCATGCTTGCTGAGTTCATCCCGAATCTGTTTTTCCATGTCTGTAATTTTTTTCTGGCTATAATACTCGCCAGATTTAATTGTGTTAAGCCTGCGAATATTACTTTCGTATCCTGCAAAATCGCCATCAAGGCTAACCTGAGAAAACTTATATCTTCCACCCTCATTGATATTTACTGTGATATAAATATTCTTTTTATCCGGCGTCAGGGATACCTGCGTAGAAGTTATGGCAAATTTTGCATATCCCTGATCAAGATAAAAGCTTCTTAGTGTCTCCAAATCTCCGGCTAACTTTTGTTTCTGGTATTTTTTATCACCAGCTACGTTCCACCATGGTAAAGAATCACGTAGGGATAAAAGTGAGATGAGTTCATCACTCTTGAAGCTTTTATTGCCTATTATGTTGATCTGTTTAATCAGGGCAGAAGTGCCTTCCTGAAACTCAAATCTTAAATCAACCCTATTCCGGGGAAGGGGAGTAACAACTGCTTTTACACTTGCTGAGTATTTACCAACGCTGTAGTAAAAGTCCTCAAGCTCTTTTTCAATTTTTACGATGTTAGTATTATCCAGCGACTCACCGACTCTGACACCCTGCGCGTCGAGATTTTTCTCCAGCATGTCATTTTTAATGGCTTTATTACCGCTAAAACTCAATGATGCCACGGTTGGTCGTTCTTTTACCTTGATAATCAGATCTGAGTTATCTTCAAGAATCTGGATGTCCTCAAAGTTTCCGGTCGCGAACAAGGACCTAACGGTTTCCTGGATATCTGATGAAGTGACGGTATCTCCAGGCTTGACCGGAGTTGAAAGGAGTACAGAGCCGAGGCTTACACGATGTAATCCTAAGACTTTAATATCATTGATTTTGACATCAAATGAAGCATGTGCCCCTGGTGCGCAAAGCATCAACAGCGCTAAATATTTCTTTCTGGCAAAAAGCATAATATTCCATCAGTCTGGTATCAATCTAACCAGCGATTCTATTTATAACTCTGTTCGTTATCATCCTGAGGCTCGCGGATAAAGAGGCTAACTCGAAGCGCGGCTCCACTTTTGTAATATTTTGAAATGATTTTGGCCTTAACAACTGAGATTGGTTATCAAATCATCAAATATCAAAACTAAGTACTTACATTTTTACACAATTAATTTAATGGTTAAGGGGTTATGCTTTTAAGTTAGGATTTTTGCGATGCTTGTACCTTAAAAAATCATCCCTCTCCATACACCCTCCATATATTCTCCATATGCTGTACAAAAAAAGACTGTATCTTGTCGAACCCTAATTATGTGCCGCGGTAATTCATATGTATAAAAAAAATATCTCCTTGATGATGATTGTGGCTTTATTGCCTGTGCTAAACGGATGCCATGACGAATCTGATCAAACAGCGGCACAGCAGCCTGAACCTGTGAATATCAGATTCGAGGAGTTGCGCCCACAGCCAGTTACCATCACCCGATCTCTGCCAGGGCGAGTTTTATCTGTCGAAAATGCTGAAATCAGACCTCAGGTGGGCGGGATCATCAAGAAAATGTATTTCACTCAGGGTAGTGAGGTCCTTCCTGGTCAAGCACTCTTCCAGATAGACAGTCAGCCTTTTGAAGCTGATGTAAAAAGCGCTTTAGCTGATCTTGAACGAGCACGTGCTACCGAGCGCGCGTTAAGAAATAAATCTGAGCGTATGAGAAAACTCATCCAGACCGGCGCTGTCAGCATGCAGGATTATGATGATAGCCGCTCAGCTGCAGATGAAGCGAAGGCTCAGATAAGCGTAGCCGAAGCGGCACTTGAGCGTAAAAAACTCGACTTAGGATATGCAACCGTTAGATCCCCTATTAAAGGGCGTATTGATGAGAACAGGGTGACAGTAGGAGCACTGGTCAATACCGGTGACACGTCACCAATGGCGACTGTTCAGCAAATCGATAAAGTTTATGTAGACATCAGGCTGCCTCATGCCGATAAGGCAGAGTCAAGCGATACCATGACCCGAGGAGCAGAAATTGACATTGATTCTGACGAATCTGGAAAAAACCTAATCAAAGGAAAGGTGCTTTTTTCAGGAATTACCGTGGATAAGGCTACGGGTGACACGATTATTCGCGCGGAAGCAGATAATAAGAACAAAGTGCTTTTACCGGGAAGCTTTGTTGAAGCGCTCATACCGGTTTTCACCAGGCAGGATGCAATTCTAGTCTCCGGGCAAGCAGTTACCATTACTGGTCAGGGTGCGGAGGTGTGGATTGTGGATCGGGATAATACTGCAAGCCGGAAAAAAATCAGCGTCAGGCCGGCTGCGGACGGCAATTTTGTTGCCCTTACGGGACTAAATGCCGGAGATAAACTCATCATCCAGGGCCAGGACAAACTGTCTGATGGCGCCACTGTTCATCTGTTACCTCAATAAGTAGAGTCAGCGATGCCTAATTTTTTCATACAACGTCCGGTCTTTGCCTGGGTCGTTGCTATTTTTATTGTACTGGCAGGCGCCATTGCTATTCCCAAGCTCCCGATTGCCCGCTATCCATCAATAGCACCACCCTCTGTCAGTATCTCAGTCAATTACCCGGGTTCTACACCGCAGGCTATGAATGAGAGCGTCATTTCTCTGATTGAACGTGAACTTTCAGGCGTTAAAAATTTACTTTATTTCGAGTCATCAAGTGACACCAGCGGAACGGGAACAATAACCGCAACATTCGAAAATGGCACTGATCCTGAGCTCGCGCAGGTTGACCTTCAAAACAAAATAAAAGTGATTGAATCCAGATTGCCTGAAACGGTGCGGCAAAACGGTCTCAACGTAGAAGCCACGTCATCAAGCTTTTTGATGGTGGTGGGTCTGACGTCTGAGGGGGATAAATACAACTCGGCAGATCTAAGCGATTACTTCACACGTAATCTCAGGGAAGAGCTAAAGCGTATCCCGGGCGTGGGTAAAATTCAGGTATTTGGTGCTGAAAAAGCGATGCGGGTCTGGATTAATCCAGTCAGACTTATCAAATATGGCCTGAGTATGGACGATGTTCAGCAGGCCATTACCGCGCAGAACAGCCTTGTCACTCCAGGGCGATTGGGAGATGAACCTGCCAAAAAAGGACAGCAGGTCAGCTATCAATTAACGATCCGCGGGCAGTTGCAGTCCGTTGATGAGTTCAGAGATATCATCCTCAAAACTAACACCGATGGATCACGTGTGCTGCTGTCTGACGTGGCAAAAGTAGAGATAGGGTCTGAAAGCTATAGTTTCAGCACGCGCGAAAATGGAGAATCTTCAACGGCGGCAGGCATTCAACTTGCCCCGGGTGCTAATGCTCTTAAAACCGCGGAGGCAGTTAAGGCCAGGCTTGCCGAACTCAAATCAACAATGCCTGAAGGAATGCAATATACCGTTCCTTTCGATACGTCGCCCTTTGTAAAAATCTCGGTAGAGAAAGTTCTTCACACGTTTATCGAAGCAATGATCCTTGTGTTCATCGTGATGTATCTTTTTCTGCAGAATGTCAGGTACACCTTCATTCCGGCGATAGTGGCCCCTATAGCGCTTTTGGGCACTTTTACCGTTATGCTCATTGCAGGTTATTCAATCAATGTCCTGACTATGTTCGGCATGGTTTTGGCAATTGGGATCATCGTTGATGACGCCATTGTTGTCGTAGAGAACGTTGAAAGAATAATGGCGGAAGAAGGTCTGTCTCCGAAAGACGCGACAGAAAAAGCCATGAAGGAAATAACCGGAGCTGTCATAGGCATTACCCTGGTGCTTTGTGCCGTGTTTATACCAATGGGACTGGCCAGCGGATCCGTGGGGGAGATTTACAGGCAATTTACCCTTTCGATGGCTGTTTCAATCCTTATTTCAGCCTTCCTTGCGCTTAGCCTGACTCCTGCGCTGTGCGCAACTCTGCTAAAACCAGTGTCGCAGCATGGTTCGCATAAACGTGGCTTCTTTGGGTGGTTTAACAGATCTTTCGATAAGCTGACCGGACGTTATGAAAATGGCGTAACGAAGCTTCTTAAAAGAACAGCCCGCAGCTTTATCGTTTACGCAGCGCTTTGTGTCGCGCTGGTTTTAGGTCTTAATCAACTGCCGACATCTTTCTTGCCCGAAGAAGATCAGGGTTACTTCATAACCTCATTTGAGCTTCCCTCTGCGGCCACTGCAGAGAGAACCTTGTCGACAGTAAAAACCTTTGAGCAAGAGGTGATGCACAGACCGGCCACTAAGGGAAATATATCGATCCTCGGGTTCAGTTTTGCAGGGTCTGGCCCGAACTCTGCCATGGCATTTACCATGCTTAAAGACTGGGACAATCGCGGAGATGCAACCTCCTCATCCGAGGCTGAGGCTTTACAGGAACAAATGTCAAAGCATCCTGATGGTACTACCATGAGTCTGCTGCCTCCGGCTATAGATGAACTCGGTAACTCCTCAGGGTTCACTCTTCGATTGCAGGACAGATCAAATCAGGGTTATGAAGCTCTTTCAAAAGCTCGCGATAAGCTTTTACAACTCGCTGCAGAAAACAAAGCCCTTCAGGGAGTCTACGTTGATGGTTTGCCTGACGGGCAAATGGTTGATGTCCGGATAGACAGAAAAAAAGCGTTGATTATGGGCGTTCCTTACTCAAACATAACTGAGATTATCTCCGGCCTACTGGGTTCATCCTACGTTAATGATTATCCGAATAAGGGCCGTTTGCAGCAGGTTATCATCCAGGCCGATGCAGATTTCAGGATGCAGTTGCAGGACATTTCTAAGCTCTATGTTCGTAACAGTGAAGGTGGCATGGTGCCGCTATCAGAGTTTGTATCATTCTCCTGGGTAACGTCTCCCGTTCAGATGGTCCGCTATCAGGGATATCCTGCGTTGAAGATCAGCGGATATCCCGCTGAAGGATATTCTACAGGCGATGCTATGGCAGCAATGGAGTCGATCGCCGCAGAACTGCCGAAAGGATTTGCAGTGGAATGGACGCAATTGTCTTTACAGGAAAAACAGTCAGCTTCGGAAGCATCAATGCTCATGATGTTGTCAGTGCTGGTTATTTTCCTTGTTCTGGCTGCCTTGTACAACAGTTGGTCAGTGCCTTTTGCAGTTATGATGGTTGTCCCACTGGGACTTATCGGAGCGGTAGGCGCTGTTATTCTTCGTGAAATGCCTAATGACGTTTTCTTTAAAGTCGGAATGATAACCATCATGGGATTGTCAGCTAAGAATGCAATTCTGATTGTTGAATTCGCAAAACAACTGCATGAACAAGGTCAGTCAATTACTCAAGCGATCGTTGAAGCCGCTAAAATGCGTTTAAGGCCCATATTAATGACTTCGTTTGCATTTACATTAGGTGTAGTGCCGCTTGTGATTGCTTCTGGCGCCAGTTCAGAAACGCAACGCTCAATCGGAACTGGTGTGTTTGGTGGCATGTTAACAGGTACGTTTTTCGCAATATTTTTTGTTCCTGTTTTCTATTTCTCGGTTATGAATCTCGTGAAAAGATTCAAAAAGTAATGAATGCAGGTGGCTAAATAGCCACCTGTTTTTTTTAAAAAGGTATTGATATGAGTCTAAGAAAGTCTGTACTTAAAAAGATAATTGAAGCTGTTGATACTTTTTCACTAGACGGCTACAGGCTTGACGACATAGCGGAATTCTCAGGTTATTCGAAGTGGCATTTACAGAGAATATTCAAGGAACATACAGGGATAAGTCTTGGCGAGTATATCAAGCACAGGAAAATGCATGCCAGTGCGCACGACCTGTTAGATAAAGACAACACGATTTTGTTTGTAGCCTTACTGTATGGTTATGAGTCGCAGCAAACCTATACCAGAGCCTTCAAACGTTACTTTGGTATCTCACCTGGTTGGTTCAGAAACATGAATTCATCTGACCGGTATAAATTGTTAAAAGAGTATAAAGTCCCAAGGATAAATAATGACGCGCAGAAATTGATGGCGTAAGAGGTTTATTCGACTATCGATTTTTCTGGATTTGATTTCGATTGTCTCTGTTAGTGTTCTTATTACGACTAATATGTAATTTTTTGGCGCTTATGTTGAGGTTGTGTGGATTCCCGGATTTATTCGGAACGTTGGTTTATCAAATTGATTATAATTGGTAGTCAGGTTGGAGATGAATAATCTTTTACCCGGACTGGCAATTTCCCTAAAGAGGATAATATGATTGACAAATTGATTTTATCTTTTTTATCTGAAAAGGGTTTGAGCATTGTTATGGATGCTGCATTTTTTCTGCTCAGCATAGCAATGATTAAATTTGGCAGTAAGCCTGTTTCAGTAGTCGGTGTGATTGTCATCGCCTTTCTACTTATGAAGTTCACCATTCAAATAATTGAATGGCATTTTTTATCTAGAACCAAAAGATTTTGACTGGGCTGGAAGGAAAATAATTTTATATGAATATTGTGTCAAATATGAACTTCAGCCAAATTGAGGTATTTAAAGAAGTTTATAAAAAGGTGTATGAAAAAAGCCATATGCCCGATTTAGATGAAATAATCGAACAAATTGTATCTGGGGAGTTGTTATCATTTTTAATCCATGATAATGGCAGAAGTAGAGGCCTTTGCTTAGTGTATGAGCATAATGCTTTTTACTACCTTTACAATATAGGTTTTATACCTGGCTTTGTAAATAAAGCTGGAATGACGATAGCGCTTCGTGATGTCAGTAAATTGCTAAAGGATAAACCTCTAGTTGCAGCCCTTCCTCGTGAAGGTGAGCGATTCGACAACAATGCGTCAAGGATTGTAAATAAAGAAATTTACAAGATGTCTGGTTTCAGTTCATCTGGCCTGGAATTAAGGTACAGCGAGATCACCTTCGACGTTTTGACAAATAGCTGCCTTTTTGACGAAGAGAAATTTAAAGATTTCTTTATTTCCCATTATGAAGGAGAGTTGCAAGAGGAACGTTTGGATTTATATCAGATTTTTTCATGCAATGATAAAGAGGTGGTGACCTCAGGCATATCTGAGAGAAAGGTTTTCAGTATTTAAATACATTAATTACTAAGGAGATTTTTTATGCAAGGCTACATTTTCTTGTGTCTAGCCATCATTGCTGAAGTTGTAGCGACAACGTCCCTTAAAGCCGTTTCAGGCCTTACAAAGCCTATCCCTGTCGCTCTCGTAATACTGGGGTATGGTACAGCCATTTGGTTACTTTCGATAGTCGTTCAAACTATTCCGGTGGGCGTTGCCTACGCTACCTGGGCAGGCTTAGGGATTGTGTTAGTAGCTATCGCTTCCTATTTTGTCTATGGACAGAAGCTTGATGTCTTTGCGGTAGGTGGTATGGCATTCATCCTTGTCGGTGTCATCATGATGCAAGCTCTATCTGATACGGTAGGCCGATAAATGTTTGGGCAAAGAAAAAAAGGCCTGAAACAGGCCTTTTTTTTATATTTTAGAACTGGTAAGTCAGGCCTAAACCAGTCTGGTCATCGTGAGCGATACCCAATACGTTATCTTTGTTAACGCGATTCAGCTTATAATCCACGTATACAGACATATTTTTGTTGAAATAGTAGCTCAAAGAGAAATCCCAATAATTCAGAAGATCCTGATCGCCTACAACTTCGATATCTTTTCCTTTTGAACGGAAATAGCCAACGCCTGGGACGATGCCGTTTTCAAACGTGTAACGTGCTACCAGTTCAAGGTTCTCAGATTTATTTGCGTATCCCAAAGACCGAATTGGCGTGAGGTTGTGTGCCTGAGCATAGGTTGCTGCAAGATACAGACTGCCATCATCGTATTTTAGACCGCCAGCCCAGATATCTGCGCGCTTTCCTTCACCAAAGAAGAGGCTGTTCTGAGCATCGGTACGTTTGGAACTCGCATATGCTCCCAGCACCGTGATGTCATAGCCAATGTCATATGAAACAGACGCACCATATCCGTCACCGTTTGAACGCATGATGTCGCGGTTAGCACCATTGTTAGTGTTAGCGCTGTTTTCACCCTGGTACTGGAGTGCAAAGTTGAGGCCATCCACTGCGCCAAAGAAGTTGCGGTTACGGTAGGTGAGGAAACCATTGCCACGGCCGGTCAGGAAGTTATCAGTATTACTAAAAGTCTGATCATCGAAAATCACAGGTGTATCTGTAACTGAGGCGACGTCAAATACGACACCGAAATTACGACCATAATCTAAAGAGCCGTAGTTACCCCACTTAAGTCCTGCAAATCCAAGACGGGTTTTGTTGCCCTTTTGAGCATCGCTACCGCCTTCTGAATTATTCGCCTGAACGTTGTACTCCCACTGACCATACCCGGTCAGTTCATTGGAAATCTGTGTTTCGCCTTTAAAACCAAAACGAACGTAAGTGTTGTCTCCATCTACACTTTCGTTCTGGCTGAAATAATGGCGAGCGACAGCTTTACCGTATACATCGAGCTTGTTGCCATCTTTATTATAAATTTCTGCAGCGTTAGCTGAGTTAAGGGAAGTCAGTGCTACCAGTGCAGCTATGAGTTTTATTTTCATGATTCTTCTCTAAAATTAAGGTTTGCCTCTGCTTCACTCAAAGGAACTTAAATTCCCAGATTCAAATAAGTTCAAATGAATGCTGGCTTAACTATTAACAAATCATAATCTCGCAAACAATAGCTTAATTGAGTGGCATTCCTTGCTATGGCGCGCCATGGCAGTGCATATGATTGCTTTTGTTTCATTTTGAAGCATTAAGTGCTACGTCATGGCTCTGAGGTAGTAAGATAAATTAAAACATGGACTTTTTACATTTAAATGTCATGCGGGAAAAGTATTGAAACATTCTGAAATTAGTGTTGCGATTAGATGGATTTGCGTGGGTTTAAGCTAGTTCTGCATGCGTCCAGAGATATAATAGGATGTAAAACGGGAGGTAGAATATGACTTTATTTTCATCAGCAAGTTCAACTGAAGATCTGATCAAAAATCATTTCAATACGCAAAATGCGTCGCCTTCATCTGTCGATGAGGCTGTGGGCTCTGCTTTTGTCACAATGATCACTAGTGGCATAATGCCTAATAAAAAGAATACGATCAGTATTCTTGAGGCACTAAGAAAAAATGCATCTGATGAAGAAACCAAAATGATCTATCAGCTCTTAATCGTAAGTGTGAAATCTCCCAAATCCTGGAGTTTAAAAAAATAACTTTTAGCATTGAATTAATTAATGCCCATGCACGGATAATAACATGAAAAAGATACCTTCATTCTCAATTAAGCTACTCTCACCACGTTACTGGCTGGGGTGGATTGCAATTATTATTTTATGGATTTTCGTTCTGCTACCTTACCCACTAATTGAAAAGATTGGGAAATCATTTGGGCGAGCATCTATGATGTTTTTAAGAAAACGAAGAAAAGTTGCTGAAAGAAATCTTCAATTATGTTTTCCTCACCTGACATCTTTTGAAAGAAATGATCTATTGATCAGTAATTTTGAATCTGTAGGAATGGGAATCATGGAGACGGGTATGGCATGGTTTTGGCCAGACTGGCGTGTGCGTAAGTGGTTTTCAATTACCGGATATGAACACATGCAAAACGCTTTGGACTCAAAGAAAGGTGTTTTGCTAATAGGGATGCACTTTTTGACACTGGAACTTGGAGCCAGAATTTTCGGGATTTTGAATTCCGGAATCGGAGTATATCGGCCTAACAATAATGCTCTTCTGGACTGGTTGCAGACATGGGGACGAATGCGGTCCAATAAAACTATGCTTGATCGTAGTGATCTGAAAGGTATGTTAAAAAGTTTAAGCAGGGGTGAAATTCTTTGGTATGCACCTGATCATGATTACGGTCCGAAAAATAGCGTGTTTGCACCCTTCTTTGCTGTAAAGCAAGCTGCGACAACAACTGGAAGCTATATGTTGATTCGCAGTACACAACCTGCCGTTATACCCTTTGTACCCAGACGTCGTCATGATGGCGGAGGTTATGAATTAATCATCATGCCAGACATTTCCGCTAACATGCCCATCCACAGTAAGCAGGAGACAGCTGCTTATATCAACAAAAGCATTGAGGACGCAGTATTACTTTCCCCAGATCAATATATGTGGTTGCACAGAAGATTTAAAACGCGTCCAGAGGGGGTACATGAACGTTACAAGTAACCGTGTGCAATTAACTAATAATTTACTATCTACCTCCGAATTATTACTAAATATAATTAGGTATTCTAATGCAATTATCTTTTCAGCCTTTCGATACGAAATATTATAATCAAATTCTAACCATTATTATTGACACTTGGGGTTTTGAATCATGGGTACCTGAGGGATATGCATATTTGATGGCTGAGTACTTTCTTGCTGATATGTTATCCGAGTCTTCAAATGTAACTCTTGCGTTAAAAGATGATGAGGTTGTCGGCATTTCAGGGTGTAGTCTCGTCAATGATGCTAACTCAAAATCATTTTTACGTAAAAAGCAAATTTTATCGCTAATGTCATTTATTTCTGACGATAACGCACATTCTCATATATTCAGGCAGTTTATGAAAACAAGAGTTCTTAGTGAGAATATGCTACTGGCTGCAGATGTGACATTTGAGGCTGTAGTTAATGTGCTGGTGGTTAAAACTGGTAATAAAGGCTGTGGCATTGGTTCCAAACTGTACAATCTAATGATTTCTTATTTTAAACAAAATAGCGTGCAGTCATTTTATTTATTTTCAGACAGTGCGTCTGATATTTCATTTTATGAAAGAAAAGGTCTGAAACGCGTATTTTCAGGTGTTTTCGACTGGGGAAGCAACGACCCAGATAATAGTGAAAAATACTATTTGTATGCAGGTAAGGTGGAGGAACTATAACAATCAAGAAGGTGGGATTGTGGTTAATTAGAATGCAACCGCCAATCATGATGAATGACGGTTGCAAGACTTAGCTAATATCAGGGTAGTTTGTAGGCAATGACATAGTCTCCCCGGTCTGGGGAATTTCTCGCACCGCCCGCAGAGATAAGCAGGTACTGCTTGCCATCCACCGGTGACTTATAGCTGATTGGCGTGCCCTGGCTGCCCACCGGCAGGCGTGCTTTCCACACTTCTTTACCGGTTGAAGTATCGAAGCCGCGCAGATAGTAGTCCTGCGTTGAGGCGATAAACACTAAACCGCCCTGAGTCGCGAGCGTACCGCCAATGGTTGGCATACCAATTGGCATCGGCAGGCCGATTTTCACGCCGAAGGGACCGGTATCCTGTACGGTACCGACGGGCACCTGCCAGGCAATTTTCTGCGTTTTCAAGTCAACCGCGGTCAGCGTGCCGAACGGTGGCTTCTGGCAAGGGATCTCCAGCGGTGACATAAAGCGCACTTTGGCATTAATGGCATACGGCGTCCCTGCTAACGGCAGGGGACGGCTGATTGCCGCGGCTTCGTTGCCATCATTTTTCGCGCCCTGAATCTCCGGTGATGCCGGAATCAACTGCACTTCCAGACCCACGCGCATATCGTTAATAAACAGGTATTGATTGACGGGATCAATCGACAGTCCCCCCAGTTCATGCCACCCAGCGAGCCCGGCAGGTTAAGTGAAGCGTCGGTACCTGGCGGGGTGAAGAGTCCGTTGTATCGTTTCGATTTAAACTGAATACGACACATCAGCTGATCGAACGGCGTGGCGCCCCACATATCCGACTCTTTTAATACATCAGCGCCAATGGTTGGCATGCCGACAGAGAAGGGTTGCGTCGGGGAGTAATTCTCATCTGGGATCTGACCCTGAGTCACCGGGCGCTCTTCTACTTTGGTCAACGGTTTACCAGTGGCGCGATCCAGTACAAAAAGCTGGCCCGATTTGGTGCCGAAGATTAATGCCGGTGTTGTTTTGCCATCAGGCCCTGGGAAATCAGAGAAAGAGGGCTGCATCGGCACATCAAAGTCCCACAGATCGTTATGAACCGTCTGATAAACCCATTTCACCCGGCCGGTACTGGCATCGACGGCCACCATCGATGCGCCAAACTTGCGATCCAGCGGGTTGTGTTTCACGCCCCATAAATCGACCGCCGCGCTGCCGGTTGGCATATAAACGGTGTTTGAATGGCTATCGTAGGACATCGGCGCCCACACGTTGGGTGTCGAGCGTGCGTAAGTCTGACCCTCGGCGGGCGCCTGTTTCTTTTCAGGGTTGCCTGGATCAAACGCCCAGCGCAGTTGGCCGGTGATCACATCAAATCCGCGCACCACTCCGCCTGGCATATCGGTCGCCACATTATCCGCGACGCGACCGCCAATGACCACGGTCGTCCCCGCCAGCGTTGGCGCAGAGGTAGGATAGTATTCGCCTTTGTCCGCGCCCTTGCCCATATGGTCGCTCAGGCTGACACGGCCGTTATTGCCGAAGTCATGGCAGAACTCACCGGTATCCGCATCCAGCGCAATCAGTTCTGGCGTCACGCTGTTCATCAGAATACGACGCTGGCACTGTGCATTTGCTGCAACGGACACGGTTTTCACCGGTGTGGAATCCGGTAAATCAGGCTGCTGCAACGGTGCCTGGGCATCGAAGTAGGCCAATCCGCGACAACGCATCCATTTTTTCTGCTTAGCGTTGATTTCCGTTTTCCACAGCTCTTTGCCTGTGGTGGCATCAACAGCAATCACGTTGTTGTGCGGGGTACATAAATAGAGGCGATTGCCGATTTGCAAAGGCGTCTGCTGATCTTCCGCTCCGCCGCCGTTCGGGCTGACCGGGATATCCCCGGTGCGGTAGGTCCATGCAACCTGCAGGTCCTTCACATTGTCGCGGGTGATTTGATCCAGTGCGACAAAGCGCGTACCGCCCGACGTGTTGCCATAATGGTCCCAGTTGACCTGTTCTTCACCGGGCTTTACTTTCGTTAAGGGAAGGGAGATATCTTCAGAAGCACTTACAGGGTCGTGAGGCACAAACATGCCACCTATAAAGGCGATGAAGATGATGGACAGAAGCGCTGAAATGGAACCAGCCAGTTTCCAGTTTGGCTTCCTACCGGTTTTGGTGAGCAGTGCAGGTATGGAAAGGGCAACAAGTATTCCAAATCCAATGAACGTCAGGAGTCGAGAGACAAGAGGCCAGAAATCGAATCCACTATCGGCAATGGCCCAGATGAAAGTTGATACAAGCAATATCCCGTAGATAATAGCGCCACTTAAGCGCTTGCGCGCGAGTTGCACGCCCGAAATGATCAGTCCAATACCCGCAATCAGAAAGTAAAAGCTTCCGTCAAGGTTTACTAGCACCCAGCCATAATAAGTTAGAAAACATCCCATTAATGTTATAACCGAGCCCAGAAGCCACAGAGTCATAGTGGATATTTTAAAGTGTTGTTTATCAACCATATAATTCCCAGAATTCAGTGATTTAACGCATTTTCATATTTGTGAATGCACACATAATTTTTAAGGTTATCTTCAGGCCTTAAAAAACACAGGTAGGATATATTTGAAAATAAAATAATAAAATATGTAATGAACAGAGAAGGATTGAAAATTTCCTTTTTTAATATTGAATTAACTTATAAATCTGGCTTTTCATGTCAGGTTGTTTTTTATGTGTAGATTGCGTGTAGAAAATGCCCCGTGTTTAGGCAGTTATTCCTGCACATGCCTTTATGTTTCTAATATTGATACAGTCTGCTTGAAGTGGCAGGGTACTCAGTAAGTCCACTGTACACATAAACAACTCCATGTCATTCATGTCATAAATTATTAAAACCCAGCCAGGAAGTGGCCGTTACCGTGTAAGGCAACCACCTCCAATGATCACTCAAGCCTTTTGTGTCCCTTTTTAGACACCTGAAGGGTGTGAACTCAATGGCACATTTTTTACAGTTCTCCTCTCTGACTCATGCTGACGTTAAGCCCTCATTAAAATCCACATCGATGCAATCCTTTAAATTCATACACTGCATACAGTTTCCAATCTCACGCTGTTCCGAACTCATAATGAAACTTAAAGCTATGGCCCGATCACATATTTCTGCATACAGATAGCGGTTTTGTTGTCGTTTATCACAGTTCAAGACCTCATTATTGACGTGTTTTTAACTTAACTGTATTCAGTTTAAGTATTGAACGGGAGATGACGATGATCGATTCAGATGAAAAGCCTAATGAGTTAGTGGAGTACGCTCGCGATCGGCTTCGTAAAGCGATTCTGACTAACCAGCTTAAAGCCTTAGACAGTTTCAGCCAGGTGCAGTTGGCGCGCGAGCTGGGAATCAGTCGCACGCCATTACGCGAAGCGGTGCGACTGCTGGAATATGAGGGGCTGACCACGGTGCAGTTTAATCGTCGCGTGACGGTCGCGGGATTGACGGCTGAAGATCTCGACTCTCTGTATGCACAACGCATCATGCTGGAAGCGCTGGCACTGCATACCCGCATCACGGCGATGGATGAAGAATTTCTCAGCAACTCGTGCGCCACGCTGCTGGAGATGCGCACGGCGGAAGACGCGCACGATGTTGAAACCTGGTCACGTCTGCATCGCATCTTTCATCTCGGGCTGGTGCTGGGGACTAGCCGCCGGATTGATTTGCAGATAACCCATCTGTTCGATCATGCCGAACGCTATCGTCGCTTCTATCTGGGGGATTCAAACGAACACTGGAACAAAGGCGCTGAAGACCATCTGGCGCTGCAGCAAGCCTGCGAAGCGGGCGACCGCGCGGCAGCGGTGCGCAGGCTGATGGAACATTACGCCAGCACGGCACTGGGGGTGTTGCATGAGATTGACCCGCACTATGTTCCAGCCTTGATCAACGGCTCGTGCATGATGGTGCGAGGATTAATTTTCCTTGATTAATCCTGCGCTGCCGCAGCGGTAAAAATAACTATACCAACGTGCTTCTCAGATTTAGTGGTTCTGTGGAAAGCCTTCAGGAACAACCTAAGGTGCTGCCATGACTTCTCAATATTTACTGGCCTCAGCCAATGACAATGTCGCTATCGTTACCCGCAACCTTGCTAAAGGGGAATCAATCGCGCTGGATGGGCAGGCGCTGCTTAACCGGCAGCGTATTCTGCCGGGGCATCGTCTGTGTGTGAAACCTATTGCCGAGGGAGAAGCGTTAATTAGCTGGGACTTGCCTTTTGGCACGGCGCTGCGTGACATCCAGCCTGGCGACTATATCTGTAACCAGTTCGCTAAAGATGTGCTGCGTATTCGCCATCCCGAGGATTATGACAGCAGCCTGGTCGTCAACTTCAGCGACCGCGACACGGTCAGCGAGCAAATCCTGCCGGATCGTCCGCAGTTTGGCCGCAATCAGGTCGATTTTGTGGATGAGGCCGGTTTTGACGGCGTATTCCGTGGCGACCAGCGTGGCTGGGGAACGCGCAATTATCTGGTGCTGATTGGCGTCACTTCACAAGCGCGCGCCGCAGTGTTAGCGGCGTGCAAACAGTTGCAGCCACGCTGGCCTGCCAGCGGCGCGTTCGACGGGGTGGTCGCCATTGTGCACACCGAAGGTGGCGGGCTGCATCAACCGAACAATCGGGCGCTGCTGCTGCGCACTCTGGCGGGATTCGCCACCAACCCGAACGTTGGCGCGGCTATTTTGGTTAACGCGGCGGATTCCCGCATCGATTTTGCCGAGATCGAGCAGGCGCTGGCATCGCGCGATTTGCCCGCTGCTGAATATCGCGTGGACTTTCATCAGCTGCTGCCGGGTGAAGCGATAACCGAACTGGTGGCGCAGGCAGAAGCGCTGATCCCCGAGGTGCAGGCATGTCAGCGCCGTCGCGCACCGTTAAGCGGACTGCGCCTTGGATTGCAATGCGGCGGTTCGGATGCTTTTTCCGGCGTGACGGCCAATCAGGTGCTGGGCCGCTGCGTGCAGCAGCTGATTCGCTGTGGCGGCAGCGCCAATCTGGCCGAAACCGATGAACTGATTGGCGCGGAGCAGTATGTGTTGCAACGGGTCGCCAGTCAGCAGGTGTTTGACCGCTGGCTGGCAATGCAGCAGCGCTTTAAGGATTACGCGGCGGCGCATGGTCATACCGCTGAGGGCAATGTGTCCGGCGGTAATCTCTATCGCGGTTTGTACAACATCACGCTGAAATCGATTGGTGCTGCGCGTAAAAAAGATCCCGCCACCTATATCGATCACATTATTGAGTACGGCGAACCGATGCATCAGCCTGGCTATTACTTTATGGATAGCCCTGGCAACGATCTCGAAAGTATTGCCGGCCAGGTCGCGGCGGGCGCTAATCTGATTCTGTTTACCACCGGCAACGGCTCAATCACCAACTTTCCGTTTGTCCCGACGCTGAAAATCGTCACCACGCACGAACGTTTCCAGTTGCTGGAAAGCGACATGGATTTTGACGCCGGGCAGGTGCTGAGCGGGGAATCCTTCGATCACTCCGCCGATCGCCTGTTTTCGCTGCTACGCCAGACGGCATCCGGCCAGCGTTCGAAAGGCGAATATACCGGCCAATATCAGACGCAGATCTGGCGCGATGCCTATTTCCCCACCAGCTTTAATGCCGCACAGGCTAACGGACAAGTCGGGTTTGGCAGCGGTGCGCCACTGGTTCCCGCCAATCAGAATGCTCTGGCGCAGCAAGTCACGGGCCGCAGCGTGGCGTCGGTGGCGATGATTTTGCCCACCAGCCTCTGCTCGGGCCAGGTGGCTGAACAGATTGCCTATCAGCTTAACCATCAACGCCGTGTCGCCAGCGAGGTTGTGGCGTTGCCGCACACCGAAGGCTGCGCCGTTTCGGGTGGCGATGCGGAGGTGATTTTCTGCAATACCTTAATTGGTTATGCCACCCATCCGCTGGTTCACTCATGTGTGTTCCTTGAGCATGGTTGCGAGAAAACCCATAACGATTTCTTCCGCCAGAAACTGGTTGAACGCGGTGTCGATAGCAGCCTGTTTGCCTGGGCCAGCATTCAGCAGGAAGGCGGCATACAGCGCGTCACTCAGCACGTGATGCAGGCGGTTGAGCATGCGCCACAGCAGCACGCCAGCCAGGCCTCTCCGCTGCTGATCGGCTTTGCTTCTCAGCTCATTAAACTCAATGATAACCAGGCTAAGGTGCTGTCGAAGCTGTTTACTCAGTTGCTAGCCAGAGGTGTAGGCGTGGTGATCGCCGCGGGCGATGCGCTATTACAGCATCCCGCGTTTTTAGCCGAGACGGGTGCGTTAACCTTTGCACCCACCGTGGCCTATTCCGGTGCGATCCATCAGGCCGGGCTGCATGTGATGGACACCAGCAGCAGCGACTGGCTTGAAATTGCCACCGGCCTCGGCGCCACCGGCTGCCGCGCGTTAATCGCGCTCTCGGCCAGAACGCCGCTGCAACCTCATCGTTTTATTCCCACTCTGCAACTCTGCGCCAGTGAACAGCTAATTGCGGGTGCGGCTCCCCATTTTGATTGCGTTCTGAGTGAACAAGCGCTGCCGCAGCTGCTTGAGCAGATCGCCGGCTGTCTGGCCGGTAGCTGGCTTCCGCAGCAGCGCCCGGCAGCGAATGTCGGATTCCAAATCTCACGCGGACGTTACGGCGTTTCGCTCTGACTTAACCCAGCTGCACCACATCAGCGACCTACCACCGAGAGGACTTTATGAAAGTTGCCACTATCAATGATCACGCCTGTGTTGTTGTGAGCGCCGGTTGCGCATGGCGCATTGCTGCCGAGAGCGACGGGCAGTTTGGACCCCGCATGGCGGATCTTTTCCCGCACTGGGCGGCGTTTTGTCACTGGGCGAGTCGCCATCAGCCAACCGAAACCTTCAGCTTTAGCGATGAGGAGCTGGGACTGATTTCGCCGCAGCCCGCACAGATCTTCGCTATCGGCCTCAACTACCACGAACATGCACGAGAAACCGGCTTGCAGAGTGAGAAAAGCTTTCCGCCGGTGTTTCCAAAATGGGCCAGCAGTCTGGCGAATCCGGTAGGTAACCTGGCGGTGCCAGCGCAGCACAGCCACATCGATTGGGAAGTCGAGCTGGTGGTAGCGATCGGGCGTGAAGCACGGCACGTCTCGCGTGAAGCCGCGCTTGATTACGTTGCCGGTTACGCGGTCGGACAGGACTTCTCGGACCGCAAAGTCCAGTTTGCCGGGCAGAGCGCGCAGTGGGGACTAGCAAAATCCTTCAAAGGATTCTCACCCGTTGGCCCGTGGCTGGTGACGCCGGATGAGCTGCCAGGCGGGGCTGCCATAACCTGTATCGTTGACGGCGTGGTTAAACAGAGCGGCACGCTGAATGAGATGATTTTTTCGGTGGCAGACATCATCGCCATCTTGAGTGACGTCGTTACGCTCATGCCCGGGGATCTGATCTTCACAGGTACGCCTTCCGGGGTGGGCTTCGCCCGCCAGCCGGCAGAATATCTGCAACCGGGCAGCACGGTGGTCAGTTCGATCGCCGGTATTGGCGAACTGCGTCAGCGGGTAGTGGCGCGTTAATCTTACTGGGAGTGATGGTCATGAATATTCCGATTAAAAGAACGATTGAACGTGTGCCGGGCGGCATGATGGTGGTGCCGTTGCTGCTAGGTGCATTGCTGCACACCTTTTTACCGCAAACGCCGTCCTTTTTTGGCTCTTTCACCGGGGCATTATTCACTGGCAGCATGCCGATCATGGCGGTATTTTTTGTCTGTGTGGGTGCCAGCATCAATATCAAGGCCACGACCTATATCCTGAAAAAAGGCGGCAGTCTGTTCTTGACCAAAATTGGTATTGCCGCGCTGGTCGGCATAATCGCTGGCCATTTTCTCGGTGAACAACCGATAGCGGGCGGTATATTTGCTGGCTTATCGACCCTTGCGCTGGTGGCTTCATTGAATGACACCAACGGCGGGCTTTACTGTGCGCTGATGGGGCAATACGGCAGCGCGCGGGATATTGGCGCATTCAGCATTATGACGCTTGAATCGGGACCATTTCTGACTATGGTTACACTTGGTCTGGCTGGGTTAGCGGGCTTTCCATGGCAGACCATGCTGGGGGCGATTTTGCCGTTGCTGATCGGCATTATGCTCGGCAATTTTGATGCGGAAATGCGTGCATTTCTGAGCAAGGTTACTGACGGGCTGATCCCCTTTTTCGCGTTTGGTATTGGTGCCAGTCTGGATCTGACCAAAGTCTGGAGCGCCGGATTGCTGGGATTAGGTATTGGCGTGATGGTGGTGGTGGTGTCAGGTGGTGCTTTATTCCTTATAGATCGCGCCACAGGTGGTACTGGCGTAGCAGGGGTGGCCGCGGCATCCACGGCCGGTAATGCGGCGGGCGTGCCAGCGATCGTTGCGGCGGCAAATCCGGTATATGCCGATGCCGCCGCGAGTGCGACCATTCTTGTTGCCGCCTCGGTGATAGTTACTACGCTGCTGGTGCCACCACTGACGATGTTTGTCGCCAATCGATATGGCACGATGAAAGGCAAAGATGAGGTTAGCGTACAATCTGAAGAGCATGAAACGGATGCGCTGCGCGAAAAGGTATTCAAACCCCACGGATGATGCGAGCAAATATAATTGAGGGTAACTGGTTATCAAGGGCTGATGGGCAGCGATTGGCGGATATAGAGCAAAAGGTGACATTTTATTTGGCCCGAACATCCTGGAGGGCCACCCAAATCTCTGTCATAAAAATCAGGCTGAAATATCTGGATTATGGTGATTAGGACAGGAGCGCGGGGCGGGCGTATTTTACCGTGCATTGAAGAGTGATAAAGCGGAGATGGCAATATGGCCACGGCGGTTACAATTTGGGTGGGTTGATAATTCGGCGTACGGCAATGCGGTAATCGGCCACCAAGAGGTAGGATCGAACTCGGCCACAATCTAAGTGGGATGATAGATATCCAGTGATGAGACGCTTCCGCTACCGTAATTAGTGTGGCCAAGCATGTGTTCAACACTGACTTCCGTCAGCAGTTCATAACTTATTGAACCCGTATCGAGGAAATCATGGATCTGGTTGTCAAAGTTAAGCGAGCTGAAATGCTCATCGGATACGGCAGTGTTACGGCTGGTGGTATGCATATCGCCATTGAGTGTCGACATCATCACCGCATCATATTTGGAAGTTTCGCCGAAATCGCGGCCCTTTAACAGCGTTAACCAATCTTCGTTAAAGCTATGGATATAGCTGTAACCGACCGACGATTGTCTGCGGCTGAAGGTATTGTGGTTTGGCTCACCGGGATTGGCATCCAGCGGCAGTTTGCCGTTTGGATTGGTTAATACCGTCCATAAGATGGCTATGAGGTGATGGCACTAAGATTAGGGCCGTACTGGAAACAGGAATTGAGCGTCAGGCCGTTGTTGTCATCCAAGATTGAACGTGATGGAGGGGGCAGCAGTTTAGTTCCTTGCTGAATGCCATCTGCCAGATGACCTGCTGCAACGACACGATAAAACACGCTGCTGATTTCATTGATTGCGCCACCGTAATCCAGTTCAATCCGACCATAATTATCGGTACCACCCTCTACTTAGATATGACGAATAGTCGCGTGCGTGGGCAACTTGCTGATTAAAGCGACCACACCGCCAGGATTGGAAAGATCAAAGATAACAGAAGCGGTACCACGTAACACATCGACTTGTTCCTGCAGTAAAGGATCAACCTGTTGCACACCAAACAGCAGGCCATTGGTATTGCGCTGACCGTTCTGTAATACATTGGAATACCCCGTATCACCGTAGTTAAACCCACGAATAGTGAACTGATCAAAGGCGGTGCCCCCCACTGCTCCGCAGCCACACCTGGCGTGTAGCGCAGCGCTTGGTTCAGGCTTCGCGTGTTTTGATCATCCCTTTGCAGCCGGGTGATGACAGAAACAGACTGCAGCGTCTCCACTGGCGGAGTGGCGGTTTTGGTAGCGCTGCTGCTTTCCACCGCACACAACTTACTGCCATGTTATTGCTGGCTTTGTGCTATCACGGTCAACGTTGAATTATTTTGCTGTGCCCAGGCACTTTGCAGCACGAGGTAACATACTGCAAGTGAAAGGCCCGTTGCGGCGCGTTGTGTGATTTTTTCCTGCCGAATATGTCGTGATGCGTTCCATAGCAATCCTCTGCACGATAACAATCAAAAGGTTTTCTCAATGTTTATTTTGAGAATGATTATCAATAGTATTGATAGAAGTGTAATGTTATAACATATGCATGGATCGATAATGAAGCAGGATTTCAAGGATTTCGTTGAGGGAGAGGTGAGCGAATGCACCAGGGTTTAACCAGAAGAAAACTGATAAAAACAATAGGAATTGGCGCGGGTGTTGCGTTAAGTAGCGGTTTTTTCATGCCATCCTGGGCTAAGGAACTTCGGCCGAAAAGAGGCGGAATATTGCGAGCAGCCTTCGCGGGTTCCAGCAATGATTCCACCCATGTACTGCGATCGACCAACAGCAATATTGACTATGTACGCGCACGTTTAGTGTGGGATTCATTAGCGGAGATAGATAATGAACGTATCGTCTGGCGCCTGATGGAGTCTGCCGATACCAACAGTGACGCCACCCGTTGGACGATAAAACTGCGGCAGGGTGTCACCTTTAGTGATGGACGAAAACTCACCGCTAAAGATGTGATGTTTAGTCTGCGTACCTGGATGAGTCAGCCCGGCAGCCAAAGCGGCTGGCTTAAACCGCTGGATCTCGCTTCGTCCCGGATCGAGGATGATTACACCCTGACGTTGCAGTTGCATAAACCAGTAGGGTCCTTCGATTTATTACTGGCTCAGTCTGTGTTTATTTTTCCAGAAAATACGCAAGATTTTACGTCAGCCATTGGTAGCGGCCCCTACACATTAAAATCCTGGACACAGGATAAAAGTGTCTTGCAGGCACGCCGCGATTATTGGGACGCAGAACATGGCGGACCCTGGCTGGATGAAATTCAGCTCTTCGCTGTTAGCGATACGGCTGCACGCCTGAATGGTCTGAAGGCGGGGCAGTTCGACTATGCTGGCGGCATGGCGCTGTTAACGGCCAGAGCAGAACAGGGCAATCCGTCCATCAAACTCTGGCATTCGTCAAAAGCGGAAATGAGCAATCTGGCGTTGAGTATGAATCTCAGCAAAGCCCCGTTTAATCAGCCTGAGGTGGTGGAAGCGCTGAAATACGGCATTGACCGCGACATGATGGTGCGGGCTGTGACCATGGGATTAGGCGAAGTGGCTAATGATGCGCTGGGTGCTGGTCAACCCTGGTTCGCGGCCGATTTGCCCGTACGTGCCTACGATCCTGAACGTGCCCATTCACTGTTGCAAAAGGCGGGGCTCAAATCGGTTAACACGGCGATTCGCACCAGCGATTATGAATACGGCACTGCGGAAAGCGCCACGCTGCTATTGCGCCAGGCAAAAGCAGCGGACTTTGATCTTAAGCTGGACCGTGTACCTGCTGCGGATTACTACAGTGACTTTAACCTGCTACTCAACACGCCCTTACAAACCAATCTTTATCGTCCGATGCCTTTACCCGTTGCGCTGCCGTTCTACTATGGCTCATCAGCTCCCTGGTCATTTACCGGTCCCGCTACACCGCAGCTTGATGCTCTGATGAACGCTATGCAGGCAGCTCGCGGTGATGCGTTACGCCAGCGTGTGGCGGACGTTCAGCACTACTTGTGGCAACAGGGCGGGGATGCCATTTTTGCGCGCATTCCCTCCATCGCCGCGTCTTCGTCGCAGGTGTTTGGTATCAGAGCTGCTGGATTCTTCGATTATCCCCTGTTACGTGATGCGTGGATACGTCCAGCATGATACTCAGGGTTACCGTGACACGGATGCTGTTGCGCGCTGGACAAGCGCTGTTCACGCTATGGCTGCTCTCGGTCATTATTTTTAGCGCAGTGTCGCTGGTTAAGGGCGATGCCGCGACTCAGCGCCTTGCTGGCAACGGCAATCTTGAACAGGTGAAGACACTACGCACGCAACTCGGGCTGGATAAACCTCTTACCACGCGTTATCTGTACTGGGTGAATGGCGTGCTGCGGGGCGACTGGGGAACCAGTTATATAAATGGTCGCTCGGTCAGTCAACTGCTGTGGGAACGCGGGCGATTTTCGCTGGCTTTGGGTGCCACTGCCAGCGTATTGCTGGTGGTGATAGCGGTGACTGTAGGCGTGTATTGCGGGCTTCACCCCGGCAGTGTTGCAGACAGGCTGATTAGCCTGCTGTCTCTCGGGTTAGTGGCGCTTCCTGAATTCGTCACCGGCACGCTGCTGGTCATGGTATTTGCATTGACGCTGCACTGGTTGCCCGCGTTATCGCTCGTTGTACCAACCCAATCGCTTTGGTCACAGTGGGCGCTATTTACTTTGCCCGTTCTGACCCTGCTTAGCGTTTCGCTGGCGCAAAATATCAAGCTCATCCGTCTCGGAGTGCTCCGTGCCTCACAGTCTGTTGCCTGCGAATGCGCCCGCCTGAATGGTGTGGCTGAGGCGCGAGTGGTATTGCACTGGGTCCTGCCGGATGCGCTAGGGCACAGTTTGCCTGTCCTGGCACGCTACATCGCCTATCTGTTTGGCGGCGCCTTGATTGCCGAGACGCTGTTTGGCTGGCCTGGGTTGGCGGCGGCATTGCTTAATGCCACCTTGTCACGCGATACACCAGTGGTGATGGGCATTGCAATGGTGATTTGTACGCTGACGGTGCTCCTGAACCTACTGGCTGATAGTCTGACGGCGCTGCTCAACCCAGCGGCCGGGCAAGGAAAGCATTGATGAGCAAAAAACAATATGTCGGTATTGGCTTGTTTCTGCTCATGGCACTCCTTAGCGTTGTGGGACCCTGGCTTGCGCCGTATGCAATCGACGAAATCCGCGATATGCCCTTTGCACCGCCCAACCCAACCGACTGGATGGGTACAGATTATCTCGGGGCAGATGTTTTCAGTCGCTTAATGAGCGGGGGCCAGCAGCTGATGGTGCTGGCCTGTTCAAGCGTACTCCTTGCGTGGTTAGCCGGCGGTTTGCTGGGAATGATAGCCGCACTTCAGGGACGTTGGCTTGATCGCGTGCTGATCGTTATCGCGGATGTCTTACTGAGTGTTCCGGGATTGTTGTTGCTAACGCTGGTGGTGACAGTCAGTGGGCGAGGTTATCTGGCGGCGGTGATAGCCGCAATCTTGGTGATGTTTCCCGATATCTTCCGTCTAGTTCGCGCGGCGACACTGCAGCAGTTGCAGCAGGATTACGTCGATATGGCGCGCTGTCGCGGTGAATCATTAATGTCGATTATCCTCCGGGAGATCGCGCCGAATCTGTTGCCCTTGTTTAGTGCCGATATTGGCATTCGTCTGCTGGCCGCTATCTTTATATTGGCGACGGCCAGTTTTCTCGGGCTGGCCGCACAACAGCCCGAGGCAGACTGGGGCCTGATGATCATGGAAAACCGTCAGGGATTGTCGTTTCAACCCTGGGCAACGCTGGCGCCCATCGCCGCAATATTGTTACTCCTTATTCCACTCAACCTGAGTCTGGATGGGCTTTATACCCCTTCGCGCAGGAAAAAAAAGCTGCCAGTCTCATCGCTCTCTGACGCCACTGGCGATGTCAGTATGGCGCTGGAGATCAAACATTTTAGTTTGAAGTTGCCCAAGCAGACGTTGATTAACTCACTTTCACTTCAGGTTAAAACCGGCGAAATCGTTGCACTGGTGGGGGCATCAGGCAGCGGTAAGAGCACGTTACTGCGTGCTGCACTGGGACATTTTCCAGCGACAGCGGCAGGCATAGAAGGCGATGTCAGGCTCGCAGGTCGTGCGTTGTTTTCATTGCACGATCGCGCACTGAGACAGTTGAGGTCACAGAAAACAGGGTTCGTGCCGCAGGATCCGCGTCTGAGCATGATGCCTTCACAAACGATCGAGACTTACCTGCGCATTATGGCGGCGCGGCGCGGACTACCCGCGCAACAGCGTAAACAACAGGTGGCCGCTCATTTTAAAGAGCTGGGATTACCTGATGGTGAGGAATTTTTACAGCGCTATCCTCATCAGATCTCAGGTGGACAGCGCCAGCGCGTCATGGTGGTGGCCGCGATGCTCGGCTACCCAGCCTTATTGCTGATGGATGAACCCACCAGCGCACTGGATAGCGTCAGCACACAAGCGCTGCTGCGCTGGATTGCCTCCACGGCGCGGGCGCATAGTATGAGCGTACTGTTTATCGCCCATGATTTACCCCAGGCCAGCCAGATAGCGGATCGGATCGTGGTCATGTCGCAGGGAGAAGCGATCGAACAGCAACAGACTCAGACGTTTTTACAAGCTCCCCGCACACCTGCAGGGCAAAGGTTACTTGAAGCGTGGCAGCCACGAATACTTAACCAGACGGAGAAATCGGGTACTGGCCCTCTGCTGTCAGGCAGCAAGGTCAGTGTTAGCTTCGCAGGCAAATTGACACTCATGCCGCTGCATTTTTCGCTAGGGCGGGGTGAGACACTCAGCATTGCTGGCCGTTCCGGCGGAGGTAAAACCACCTTGTTGTGCGCAATAGCGGGTTTGCAACCCGCCGCCAGCGGCGTGTTAACCCTGCATGACGCCGCGTTGCCTTTGAACATTCACCAGCGCAGCCGCGTGCAGAAATCAAAGATGCAATATGTTGCGCAAAATCCCGCCAGTGCGTTAAATCCTTTTTATCGTGTACGCGCGTTACTGCTCAGACCGCTACGTCTTAATGTCCCGAAACTAACTGTAGAACAGCGAGAGCAACGGCTTCATGAAGTACTACGGCAGGTCGGTCTTGAAACGCATCTTCTCTCGCGGACAATCAGCACACTTTCCGGTGGGCAACAGCAACGAGTCGCGTTGGCACGCGCGCTGATCGTTCGACCTGATATTTTGTTATGCGATGAAGTCACCAGCGCGGTAGATGGTCCCACGCGTCTTGAACTGATCAAACTCTTGCGACGTTTGCAGCGCGAACGGGGTATTGCCTTACTCATCGTCACCCATGACCTGACTCTTCCCGCACAGCTAGGCGGCACATTGATGGTCATTGATCACGGAAAGGTGGTAGAGCAGGGGCCCGTTTTTCAGCTGCTGGAGCGGCCCGCGCACAAGGTCACGCAACAGTTAGTTTCAGCAACAAAACTTACAATGGACGCACCGCAATGCTCTCCTCCATCAATTTGACTTGCATTGATACACCAAATACACAGGCCGTAAAACATCTAGTGAATAAGGGACTGAAATGAAACTACTGGGTGAACCTGGTCAGTTAGTTGCGCGCGTGCCGCAGGTGGCACGCGCGCTGCGTCTGGCCCTTGGCTGTGGCGTCGTCGCAGGATTGCTGAATGTCAGCGGCATGGCGCTGCTGGCATGGGCGATCACGCCGTTGCTGCACACATCGCAGCTCTTGTCCTCAACCATCATCGCGCTGGGGGGCAGCGCGCTGGCAATTACGCTGGCATTTTATCTGCGTCTCCAGGCGGAAGAGCGGGCGCATGAGGCGAGCTACCAGTTGGAGGAAGCGCTGCGTGAGCAACTGGTAGAACATCTGAGCCGCGTACCGCTCGGCGTGGTGCAGAGTTGGGGCAGCGGGCGACTGCGAAAAATCATCCAGGATGATGTGAAAGCGCTGCATATCGCCGTCGCTGACGCGGTGCCGTTTGTCGGTGCCAGCCTCAGCCAGCCGCTCGCGGCGCTGCTGCTGTTAGCCGTAGTGCAGTGGCGGTTGGCGCTGGTGGCGCTGCTGTTACTGCCGATCAGCCTCGTCTGTATGGCGCTGATGGCGCGGGAAAATCCGCAGCAGCGTGCGCGTTACAATGAAGCCAGTGAAGCGGTGAATGCCGGGGTGATTGAGCTGGTGCAGGGCATGGCGGTGATGCGCACGTTTGATAACGGTGCGGCAGGCTGGCAGCGCTTTAGCGCGCGGCTACAGCAGTTCACGCAGGCAGTGGAGGCCTGGATGGCAGGCAGTAAACTGCCGTGGAAAATCAACCGTCTGGTGGGTGCCGCGTTGCCCACCGCCACAGTGTTGATGGTGGCGGGGCTGGCGTTGTATGCAACGGGGCAGATTACGCTGGCGCAATGGTTGCTCGCCTTGATGGTGGGGACTTTGCCGGTTAAGGCGCTGGAACCGTTGGTGCATCTGGCGAACTATCTGAATGATGCCGGAGCCGCCTCGCGACGTATCAGCGACGTGCTGGCACAGCCGATATTACCCGAGCCACTGCAACCGCGGATGCCTGAGGGCCACACGCTGAGTCTTAAACATGTCAGCTTTAGCTACCCCGGCCTGTCACGGCCCGCCTTGCGGGATGTTACCTTAACGCTGACGCCCGGCACACATTGCGCCATTGTCGGTGCCTCTGGATCGGGGAAATCGACGCTGGCACGGTTGATCCCGCGCTTTTACGATGTTACTGACGGCGAGATTACGCTGGGCAGCTGCGATATCCGCCAGATGCGCAGTGACGTGCTGTTGCAGCAGATGGCGCTGGTGTTACAGGAGCCGTTTTTGATCAGCGGCACGCTGGAGGAGAATCTGCGACTGGCCGCGCCGGAGGCCAGTGAGGCAGCTTTACAGCGTGTGATGGCTGCAACTGGGGTAACAGAGATTGTCACCCTGTTGCCACAGGGACTTAACACGCCTATCGGCGAGCGCGGCAGTACGCTATCCGGCGGTCAACGCCAGCGTGTTACCCTGGCGCGAGCGTTGCTTACCGATGCGCCGATTCTGGTGATGGATGAAGCGACGTCATATCTGGATGCGCATAATGAGCGGCGCATCCAACAGGCGCTGGCGCAGTTATCACCGAACTGCATTGTGATCACCATCGCCCATCGCCTGCAGAACGTGGTTGAAGCCGATGTGATTGTGGTGATGCATGAAGGCCAGGTGGTGGAAAAGGGCCGTCATGCGGCGCTGTTAAGTCAAAACGGGCATTACGCCCAGCTGTGGCAGCACCATCAGCTTGCCAGCCAGTGGACCTTACAGCGTGAGGTGACGGCATGATTCGCACATATCACAACATGATTCTGGTTGCAGGCGACTACGCTGCACCTTTTCGCAGGACCCTGCTGTATGCCGTGACGGCGGCAATTTTACAGGCGGCAGGCTGGATAATTACGCTGCCGCTATTTTCCCTGCTGCTTTCACCCGGCACGCTACCGATCGGTGAGATAGTCAACTGGCTTCTGGTGCTCACGGCCCTGCTGGTTGTGGAAGGTTTTATGCGCTGGCGTGAAATGGCGTTTGTGTATGACTACTGGCATCGGGTGACTGAAGCGCTGCGTCTGCGTCTGGCTGAGCGGTTGCGCGCTATGCCGTTGGAGCGGCTGGCGCAGCGGAAAAGCGGCGATCTGGCGACGATCCTTGGTAACAACGTGACTTTTGCCGCCACCGCACTCTCCTCACTGGCGACGCTTGCGATTCAGCTAATGGTGGTGCCAGCGGTGCTGTTATTGCTGATTTTCACGCTCGACTGGCGTTTAGGTGTGCTGTTACTGGCGGGCTGTTTGCTGGTATTACCCATGATGCTGAGGGTGCGGCGCGAAGCCAGTCAGGACTTTCAGCGCGTTGACGAAGCCGATGCCGCTGCCAGCGCCGCCATCGTAGAATATGTGCAGGGGCAGGCGATGTTGCGCGCCAGCGGGCGAGCGGGCGCTCAGGCCCCATGTTTACGTCAGGTGTTTACTCATCAGCATCAGGTGCAGCATCAGACCGGCGGCACAGCGTGGCTTATCGGCAGGGCTCAACTGATTATTCAGCTCACCTTAGTGGCAACCATCGCGCTGGGGATCTGGTTATGCGCCAGCCAGCAACTGCCGCTGGCTTCGTTGCTGTGCCTGGCGGTGCTGGTCGCGCAAATGGTTGAGCCACTTACACTGGGACTTGCTATGGTTCGCCTGTTTGAACTGGCTGACGCCGCCCTGGTACGGGTGAATGCGCTACTGGCGGAAGCTGAGCAGACCACGCAACTGCCGGCGCAGCTGCCAGGACACTTTGCGATTGAACTGCAAAATCTGGGGTTCCACTATCATCAGCAAATACAGCCAGCAATCAAGGATTTGACGCTGCGCATCCCGGAGAAATCACTGACCGCATTAGTCGGACCTTCCGGCGGCGGGAAAACGACGCTGACCCGATTGATGAGCCGTTTTGCCGATCCGCAACAGGGCAGTATTCAACTGGGCGGCGCAGAGTTGCGCCATATTTCAACTGAGCAACTGCTGGCGCAGATCTCGGTGGTGTTTCAGGACGTTTGGCTGATGGATGATACGCTGTTCAATAATATTGCTCTGGGTAAACCGCACGCATCAGAGGAAGAGGTGATTAACGCTGCACGTAAGGCGCATATTCATCACGTCATCGAAAAATTGCCGCACGGTTATAGCACATGCGTGGGTGAGGCTGGCAGCGCGTTATCCGGCGGGGAGAGGCAGCGGGTGGCAATTGCGCGCGCCATTCTGAAAGATGCGCCAGTGGTGTTGCTGGATGAACCAACGTCCTCTCTCGATAGCGAATCGGAATATCAGGTGCAGCAGGCGATTAATGCGCTGGTGGCGGATAAGACAGTGGTGATTGTCGCACACCGCCTCTCAACCATACGCGCTGCCGATCAAATCGCTTATGTCGATCGGGGACGCTGTGTGGAGTGCGGCGATCATGCGACGCTGATGGCACTTGAAAACGGGCATTATCGCGCTTTAGTTCAGGCGCAGCAGGGTAGCGAGGTGTAACCCTCGCTACCCCAAGTAAGGTCAGCGATTGCAGGATTGTTCAGGCCGGAACCTGATATACCTCTGGGTTCCGGCTTAACCACACTGATTTTTTGTGCCGTCAGCCAAACCTTCCGTTTCACAACTCCTCTTCTAATCCCAATCTCCATTAATCAGAGCCAGAAAAGCGGAATTCATTATCGCGATTTAAATGTTATGTTATAACATATCCAAATAAGAATCATTTCACCTCTCAGGGAGTTTGGGACGTTATGCACAACAGGGTAAAAGGATTGGCAGCGCTGAAGCCACTCAGTCTGGCGTTAATGGCAATATTAATGGCAACACAAGCAAAGGCAGAAGAGACGCTTAGCGTGACTGCAGCGTCATCAGACAATAGCGGACTGGTGGCAACACGTAGCAAAAGTGCCACTAAAACCGATACGCCGCTGCTCGAAACGCCACAGTCGATCTCGGTGATTACACGCCAGCAAATGGATGCACAGAATGTGCGTTCCCTCAACGAAGCGCTTCGTTATACGCCAGGCGTAGCCGCTGAACAGTGGGGCGGCGTCAGCGCGTTTGACCAGTTCTCGATTCGCGGTTTTAACTACGGCTCCACCGGCTTTAACGATCAGTTTCTCGATGGCCTGCGTATGAACAACGGGCTTGTGTATGGCTTCCAGCAGGTCGATCCTTTCCTGCTAGAAAATATCAGCGTGGTACGGGGACCCGCCTCAGTGCTGTATGGTCTTGCCAGTCCTGGTGGGATTATTGCCATGCAGAGTAAGCTGCCGACGGCGGAAAGCATTCATCATGTTGAACTGGAAGCGGGTAATCATCAGTATCAGCGCGGTTCATTTGATCTCGGCGGTAAAGCCAATGATGAGGGCACTGTGCTGTATCGTATTGTCGGTACGGCCACCACCCGTGAAGGACAAGAGCGTGGCACGGAGATGCGACGCTGGGCGTTAGCGCCATCGGTGACGTTCCAGCCAGACTACTACAACCGCCTGACGCTGTACGCCCGCGTGCAGAACGACCCTAAAATGGGCGCGCAAACCTCGCTGCCGGTGGCCGGCACGGCACAACCAAATCCTAACGGTAAATTGCCGACAGATGCCTATCCGGGGGAACCTGATCACAACACCTTCTCACGTAAACAGGCGGCTGTTGGCTATAGTGCCGATCACTACTTTAATGATGACTGGTTTTTCAGCCTTAACGGGCGTTACAGCGAACAGACCTCAAACTACAATGCAGTGATTTTTGCTGGTCTGGAGCCGGATCAACGCACCATTAGTCGGACCATCGCGGCGTCAAATGAGCATTTCAATACGCTTAATCTGGATAATCAGCTGCACGGGCACTTCAGCACTGGCGACATCGATCACCAGTTGCTGCTGGGCATGAGCTGGGATCGCTTCACCGGGCACGCCAACTACGCCAATGGCACTGTCAGCCCACTGGATATCTTCGATCCCCATTACGGTCAGGCGGTTTATGGTGGGTTGCAGGATTATCAAAATACCCGGGTGATGAATACCCAGACCGGCCTTTATGCGCAGGATCAGCTGAGTTATCAGCAGTGGCGAGCCACCTTCGGCGTGCGCCATGACTGGTCGAGCATTCGCACCACCGATCTGCTGGGAGACAGCGACGATATTAAACAGCGCGATGAGGCGACAACCTGGCGAGCTGGGCTTAACTACCTGTTTGATAATGGTATCGCCCCTTACTTCACTTACGCGCAGTCCTTCCAGCCAACCACCTCGGTGAACAGCAGCGGCCAACCGTTTGATCCTTCGCACGGTGAACTGTATGAAGCGGGCATTAAATATCAGCCAAAATCCCTGCCTGCGCTGTTTTCTATCGCGGCGTTTAACCTTACTCAGGACAAAGTGCTGACCACCGATCCGGTTCATGCCGGCTATTCGGTGCAGGGTGGGAAAATTCGCTCGCGCGGACTGGAGTTAGAAGCGCGCGGTAACCTGACAGAGCAGTTCAGTGTCATCGGTTCGATGACATGGCAGGATGTACAGTATGTACAGGACAGCGACCCGGCTGTTATTGGCCGAACGCCGCTGCGTATTCCCACTCGTTTCGGCTCATTGTGGTTGAACTGGGAAGCACCCGCGACCAGCGTGGTTGCTGGATTAGGGGCTGGGGTCGGTGGACGCTTTAGTAACGGCACCAAAGGCGGCACCATGGATGATCAGTTTAATACTGCCGGGTATGGCGTGATGGATGCAGAGGTGCACTACGATCTCGGCCATCTGGCGCACAGCCTGCAAGGCGGTAAGGTGCAGGTTACCGCGCAGAATTTGACTAATCGGCAGTACGTCACGAGTTGCTTCACCGCGTCACAAGGCTGTTTCTATGGCTCAGAGCGGGCAGTGATGGCGAAGCTTAGCTGGGATTTTTAAATTTGGTGGTGTTGCCGAGTTGTTGGGTGCCGACGCGATATGTGTCGTCTCCAAACCCAACATGCTCACTCAAGCTGTGTGTTTTCATAGGAACACACAGTCTTGATACGATTAAATAACTTCCTGAGAAAGATCTTAATAAGAAATCGGGTTGCGGGCGCGATCAAAATTCTGCGGTTGATCGGGCAAAGAATACGGGTGCCAATCGCGATACAGCCAGGCTCGTCGGTAAAATGGTGGGCCTGGCTGTTCTCATTTCTTCTTGTTCCGGCAATTCGCGGTGTCATCATTGCTGTAATTTGTGCTGCCCGTATAAGTTTGGCAGATCGGTAAGCTCTGTCTCAAAAGGCACTGGCGGCCAATCTGCAGTGCTACGTGATAACCGAAGTCAGATTGAAATGTAGGGCAAATACATACTGTCAGGATGCGGATAGTCGCTGAGCTTAGCGCGGAATACCAACATGAGTCGCATGCTTGATGTGGAATAGGATTCAATTTAATTATATAAATATCAGATAGATAATGAAATGCGCTAAATCTATCTTATGTTAAATAGCTTGTGCAGGCCCGCATTTTATTCTTTACGATGCTGTCACCTGCTCACCATAACCATAACTGATGGCATCTAATCCTCCCTTACCACTCTCCATTAGAAGCAGTCACCGGTTAACGGAGTTATGGAGTTATGGAGTGACGGAAGCTTTAGGATTACTTTTTAACAACTATTCAGCGGTTTAGAGATTGTCGCGATAATCGCGGTAGCCTTAGCTGGCGTTGTCCAGCCCCTTACAAAAAGGAACATTGTTCGTGAGAGGAAATGTTAAATAATTTAATCTGCTTATAAAGGTTGCATTTATGAGTAAATACAGTTTGGCTAAGCAATATCTTTCATTGAATAAAATTATTTATGAAATCAATGCCGTGGATTTTAAGGGTGAAGTTGCCTGAAATAATGTTATTGAAACCAGATAATGAAAAATATTATAGCTATTGTGATGCTTATTGATACGGTGATAGTTTCCTGAATTATAATTTTGATATCTTTGGGTTTTGATTTCATTTTTATGCCATTACGATGAGTTGATTTCGTTAAGCATCCTAATCCACCTGGAATATTGAAATCAACTCATTTTTATTTTTTTAAAAAATCAACCATGCATAATTATTTTCTTATTTAATTATATTTCTAATGTGGAGTTTGTGTTGATGAGAGGTGTAGATTGTGTGGAATTGAAGGCGGGGATTAATAAATATGTACAATTTCCATTCTGTTTATGTTTTGTTTAATGTGATGGTAATATATAAAATTTTTGATTTTCATTCCTTCTTAGATGGATTAATTGAAAACGGCTTTTTATTTCTTCTGGGATTCACATGATTAATATTAGGTTCAAGTTATCTGGATGGATGAGTTGCGATATTCATCAATACACCATTATATTTAATATGTATGGAGGGAATTTTTGCACTCATCCTAAGTTGTTAACCTATCTATCAGAAAAGCATGGGGTTAAAGTAAATTATTACTATAAAGTTGATCGTGATGTGCCAATCGCGGCATTTTTTTTGATTGAAGGAAAAGGAGATTATAAAAACAAGGAACTTCCCTTTGTTTTCGATGATTTAATTTATCCAATTAAAAAAGGCTGCAAGGTATATTTGCCTTTTAAGGTGAAGAGAATATCACCAATAATTAATAATTATGTCATTAATTCTTTTAGTCACAAAAAATTCAAGAAAAGGATTGCATACGTTAAAGATAACTTTTCTTCTAAATCGGTAAGGAAACGTTCCGGTGAATTAAAACGGTTCATATCATCAGGTGGGCAGGTCAAAGATTTTTCACTGTTTACAACATCAGAACTTGTTAATATCTATCGAAAGTTATTTCTCCTTCGTTGGGAAGAAACAGTATATTGCCCTTCTTATGATGTACTTTATGATGTCTTTGATAATTTCCGGGATATGATTTTTGGGTATGTTGTCTTGCACAAGGGTGAACCTTGCGCTTTTGACTTAAACTATATAGTAGAATGTCAAAATTGGATATACATTGATGATTATAATGGCGGTCTAAACCCCTCACTCAAGGATTTGGGTATCGGAAGTCTTCTGCTTTGGAGCAATATAAGTCAAGCTAAGGAACTAGCAAGATCACGCAATAAGAATCTTGTCTTCTCATTAGGCGCTTATAATGAGGCCTGGAGTTACAAGCAGCAGTGGTGTGCGATTTTGCCTTCAGGAAGAACAGTATTTTGATTATTTCTTAGACATCATGATGGTGTGTAAGAGTTTTATTAAATAACACAAGTGCGATTTTATCAGTAAAATATGCTTGTTCAATTAAAATTCAGCCATATCAATTTATACATTTCTTAATAGCCTCTGTTGCTCAAGGGGCATTCAGAATTTCCGCCAAAATTTATAGGTCAATCGCAAAGTTCGCTCTATTACGTATTCTTTAGGGAAGAGTATAGGAAAGCTTGCTTGAGTCATATAAATAAAGAATTCTATCGGTATGTACCCTTCCTCATAAATTAATTTCGAACATAAATCATGTTCTAATTCCATATAATTATTATCATCGACAATACGTCTGTCCTGACCTCACTAAAATGTTTTATTGAATTTGACCTCTTTTAACCTTATATAATTAGGCTTATATAAGGCCAGACAAACGCCAGAAACCCCTGTATCATGCGGATCCGGGCCGGATCCTGAGCTTTATGGCCATTTATACGAGACGGCGAGAGCTGAATGCTGCCCTGCTGATAAGCTGCGGGCGTAAGCGGTTAAATCTCCGGCAGCGCTACGTGAAATCTGGCGGGCATGTGCCCTGCTCTTTCTGCAGAATTCACGTAGCGATGCTGTGATCAAAACGGGCAAATACTGAGCAGACATGAACGAACTCTCCGGTTTTAACGGTGTGGCCCTCAGCGGCAGCGCCGGTGACGATCTTACCAAGAAGCTGGCCGCGTTCGTCCGTCACCGCGAAGCCTTCTCGCCTAACACGTGGCGCCAGCTGCTGAGCGTGATGCGGGTCTGCTGGCGCTGGTCGCAGGAAAACAGCCGTTCATTTTTGCCCATGTCGCCCGAGGACATGCAGGACTACCTGTTTCACCTGCAGGCGATTGGCCGGTCAACTTCGACGATATCGGTGCACGCCGCGCTTATGTCTATGTTACACCGTAACGCCGGACTAGTACCGCCGACGGTATCGCCCGACGTGGTTCGCGCCAAAAAGAAAATTAACCGTACTGCCGTTGTCTCTGGCGAGCGCACCGGGCAGGCAGTGCCTTTCTGCCGCCCGGATCTGAATCGTCTCGATGCTGCGTGGAAGCATTCATCACGGCTTCAGCATCTGCGGGATCTCGCCTTCATGCACGTGGCCTACGGCACCCTGCTGCGTATGAGTGAGCTGTCCCGCCTGCGGGTACGGGATATCTCGCGCGCGGCCGACGGTCGCATTATCCTCGACGTGGGCTGGACCAAAACCATCCTGCAGTCTGGTGGGATCGTTAAGGCACTCAGTTCACGCTCATCTGAGCGGCTTATGGACTGGATACACGCAGCGGGTCTGGCCGACGAACCCGATGCGGTTCTGTTTTGCCCCATACACCGGTCTAACAAAATTATCTCAGTCACTGAAGTACCCATGAGTGCACCCTGCCTGGAAGATATCTGGCGGCGCGCCAGACTTCAGGCGGGTGCGAAAACTCCCCTTAAAACCAACAAGGGACGCTATTCCAGCTGGAGTGGCCACAGCGCGCGCGTCGGTGCCGCGCAGGATATGGCCAGAAAGGGCATCTCGATTGCGCAGATCATGCAGGAGGGTACCTGGACCCAGACCCAGACGGTAATGCGCTATATCAGAATGGTGGAAGCTCATAAGGGAGCTATGGTAGCGCTCATGGAAAGTGATGATGACTAGCAGGATACCTTCTGCACAGGCGCCGACTGAACCTGTATGCCGTTCACCCTGAATGAAATCTTTTGATGCGGCTGGTATTATTCTTCTACCGCTGCTGGCTTCAGTTGAGGATGTCGTTAATAGCACGAAGGAGAACGAATGGCGGTTGATAAAAACGGATTCATCACCGAACCTGTCTTAAGCAGCTTTCAGCCTGCTTTCGCCCCAGTAGTTTCTGACGTGGTGCAGCAGCTGAGTAAAGGCATGCCTGACCAGATCCACAGTATATATGTGTATGGTAGCCTCGCTGATGGCACAGGCAGAGAAGCGTTATCCGACCTGGATCTGACGGTGATATTCACCCGGGAACTCGACGACGCCACAGCAGACAAAATACATGCTTTTAAGGCAGAGCTGGAACAGCAATATTCAGTCATCAGTAAAGTTGATATCGACCCGGGCGTGCTGGATGAAGTGATGTTGCCTGCCAGTGCGAATCGTTGGGGCTACTGGCTGAAACATCACTGCATCTGCTTGTATGGTGAAGACCTTCGAGAACACTTTAAACCTTTCAGACCCTCAAGGGACATTGCCGTCGCCGTTAACGGTGATTTTCTGACCGTACTGAATGGCTACGTTGCCCTGATGAAACCGGCTCTGGAAACCGCGCAGCGTCATGCCCTGCAGCGGTCGGCTGCACGTAAGGCCATTCGTGCGACAAACATACTCCGTGAAGAGAACGATCAGGACTGGCCGGTTACCCTGGAAGATCTGTGTGAAAAATTTAGTGACAGGTACCCGGCCCTTACTGAGGAAATGGACTATCTGCTGAGCATCAGTTACCGTCCAAAGGGCGACATATTGAATTTTGCCAGCAGGATCACGACTTTTGCCTACTGGCTTAATGCAGAATTCCATACGCGTCAGCGTTGATAACCTGAATATGCAACGGGTCAGGCGTGAAGTTTTCAGAAGACAAATCAACTCAGCCTGTAAGAACGCATGGGGAACGGGAAAAAAAGAACGATGAGCAACAAAACTACGCCGGTACCGCACGATGCGGCATTCAAGGCGTTTCTTACCCACCCTGATACTGCACGCGACTTTATCAAACTCCACGTGCCCGCAGAGTTTCGTGCGATATGTGATCTCAGCACCCTCAAACTTGAGTCGGGCAGCTTTGTGGAAGAAGATCTTCGAGCCTATTACAGTGACGTACTCTATAGCGTCAAAACGACAGAGGGTGACGGCTACATTCACGTTCTTATTGAACATCAGTCTACCCCTGACCGGCACATGGCTTTTCGCCTGATGCGTTATGCTATAGCAGCTATGCAGCGACATCTGGATGCGGGCAATAAAAAGCTGCCGCTTGTAGTACCTGTTCTGTTTTATACCGGCAGACGCAGCCCTTACCCTTATTCTACAGACTGGCTGCGTGAGTTTAGCGATCCGGACATGGCTGCAAGGTTGTACGGCACGGCCTTTCCCCTGGTCGACGTTACTGTCATCCCCGACGACGAGATAATGACGCATCGCAGCATGGCGGCTCTGACCCTGCTGCAGAAGCATATTCATCGCCGGGATTAGTCGGCGCTTCTTGACCGGCTTGCCGCCACGCTGCTGACTGGACATCTGACGGGACAGCAACTCGTATCGCTGATAAACTATCTCATACAGGCAGGCGAAACTGATGACGCTGAAGCCTTTGTACGTAATCTGGCGCAGAGAGTGCCACAGCATGAGGAGGCTCTGATGACAATCGCACAGCAGCTGGAACAGAAAGGTATTGAAAAAGGGCGTCAGGAAGGCAAGCTGGAAATTGCAGATAAGCTTCTGAAAAAAGGTATGGAATTAAAGTTTATAAAGGAGATCACTGGCCTCACAGATGAAGAACTGGCAAAAATCATACATTAATTAAGTCCAGCAGAGGTAAAATTTAAACTGATTGTATTCCTGCTCTTCAGACACGGAAAGTGCCGCAACATGAGAGAGCACTGGTGAAAGTTGCACAGCAGCTGGAACAGAAATGCATCGAAATCGGTCGCCAGTAAGGCCTGCAGCTCGGTGAAATGAAAGGGCGCGAGGAAGGTAAATTTGAAGAAAGGCTGGAAATCGCAGGCAAGATGCTTAAAAGCGGTTATCCCCTTCAGGCCATTAAAGAGCTGACCGGACTGTCAGACGAGATTCTTGCCAGAATTCTTCACCGATAACTGATTTATGTTTCGATCAGCATGCACGCAGTTGATGAAGAAGGGGAACAGAAGTGTCTGACTCCCGTTGCCATCCAGCTCGTGCAAGGAGTGCATCAACTGCTGGAATATCAGCGGTGATCCGTACGGCCAGTGTTTTGACCTGGCGTCCATCCTCTCCAAAGCCCGTATCCAGGTCGCTTTTTCTGATAAACACCCCTGGTATAGTTGGACTGAGTTTTACCGCATAACGCCCTTCCCACTCGCTTTCGTTGAGCACGCCGTAGTTAATGCCTGTCAGAGTAATCGCGTGCATAACGTGCTGCAGCCTGAACAGGTCATTCTGTTCCAGCAGGTCACCACTGCTGGCGCGCCAGAGGTACTCCAGTTTCCCGGGTAAATCTGCCAGCAGCCCCTTTTCTCTGCCTTCTTTCAGCAACCACCGGATATCATTCGCCAGTTCACGGCGAAACAGCCGCTTCTTTTCAGCGGTGGCCAGCCACCGGCACAGAAAGAGGTTCTCCTGTGCGGGAGAATTAACTGTTCCGGCTCTGCGGGCCATATTTAAGGCAATGAGCCCACACCATGCAAGGTGGTCTACGTAAAGATTAGAATTTTCCATATACAATTCGTTTAATCATAATTCTTGGCTGAAACCAACTTCTCTCGGCTCCAGTAAATGAATGTTATCCCGTGGGGATCGTAATCTGCCGGGCAAGTAATTTCATCAACTTTTAAGAGCATTGACTAACATGATTACTCAGTCTTAGATGGAAGATCAGCACCTTCCCCGATTACCAAATTCTTTATCAGAGGATATCAATGAGTAATTCCGAGATATATGTGTCAGTTGATATTGAAACGTCAGGCCCTATCCCAGGCATTTACAGCCTCCTGTCTATTGGGGCTTGTCTGGTGAGTGCCCCACAGAATGCACTGTATCTTGAGCTACAACCAGATAGCGAGAAGCATGATGCTGAATCTCTGGCTGTAACAGGGCTTGATATCAACCGACTCCAGAACGACGGCCTTGCTCCAGAACAGGCCATGTTAAAGCTAAAAGACTGGCTTGCCTCACTAAATGCCCAACATCGGAAAATCATTTTTGTCGGTCTGAATGCTCCATTTGACTGGTCATTTATAAATTTTTATTTTCACAGGTATATCGGCAATAACCCCTTTGGTTTCACAGCTATAGACATTAAAGCCTACTACATGGGGGCTATGGGGTGCGCGTGGTCAGAAACAAAATCATCGCATATGTCTGCACTTCTTGAACCGCGCACTCAGCCCACACATAACGCGCTTGATGATGCCCGTTTCCAGGCTGAACTTTTTTCTTTGTTACTGGCGAGGTCAGGCCGTTAATCGTGATCCTGCTAGATAGGACAGTCCATTCTGACAGCTTCTATATATCCCCCCTCTCTGAATGACCAGGCTTTAACTCCTGAAGTATCTTGAGAGGTGCCAACGATAATGGCGACAGGATGTGGAAGTACATTAGAGTAACGTTGCGCAAAACGGGAGAAACTCGAAATATCTGTCCCCGATATTTGTGGTATTACCTGAGGATGCGTATGCCAGTATCCGATTAATCGTAGCCCAAGAGCATTCGCTTCCTGAATCTCCTTCTTGCAGCGTTCAGGGTTTAACTCAAGCCATGTTCGCCCTGCTTTGTCTGCTTTGTGTGGTGCTGTTGCAAGAGACAAAATGATTCCTCCCGGATGAGTGGGGTCGACGAAAAGCTGCCCCCCTCGCTCATGCTCCCCGCTTTTTTGCAGGTTACAGCGAAAAATATCAGCCGCGGAGCGTGATACCAGTAAAACGCCCTCAACTTCGGGCCATTTCCAACCCCAGGTAACCTCCATTATTTTCCATCCTCATGTTTAGATTCGGGCCAAACCCGCTCCAGAACAGTTTGAATGGTTCCTGCCGGTAAGTCAGGGCCGATATACGTCCCACCCTGCACCTGTGCATCAGCAGGACAGTTTATGCTCGTTAACCAAAGCGACCCCTTTTTAATGCCGTTCAGATACTGAATCGATGCCTGCGTTATCATTGTTGCGATGATATTCATACCCGCAGCATTCCCGGGAATGAAACTTTCCCCACAGGCAGGTAGCGGAACAACACCTCCTTCTGGCCACTCTGTATATTTGTGACTAAAGTCGCCGTTGTCACTGAATAAATGCCTGCCATCATAGTCACCTTGTGGTGACGCTAATGCATGACCCACAAGCGTATGAGGTTCACTCCATCCCTGAATCAATGCCCATGATTGACCATTTGCTTTCAGTTCCCACAAACTAGCTTCAGACTCCCAATCCGCTGTTGTGATGATAACTAAATCAGCACTCTGAAGAAGATCAGGCTTGTTTTCCAAAGCAAATTGCACATACGTATTAAAAGCGGTGACCTCAGAAGTTGGATGGTCCCTCATGAGCTTGGTTTTAAGTGCGTTGACTTTGAATTTACCTAAATCATCCATACCAAGCACATGCCTTCCCATGTTTGCAGACTCAAAAGTATCTGGGTCGATTAGTGTCAGATGTTTAAGCCCCGACCTTGCAAGTTGCGATGCAACAGTCCCACCCAGCGATCCTAACCCGATGAACACTACGTGTGCATCTTCCAGCCCTCTGATGCTGCCGCTTAAATCTCGCGCATAGAAATCTGCACGGTCAATGACGTTTAATCTGGAGGAATAGATAATTGCAGGAGGTTGCCCGGCTATCGCCAAAGGTTTTCGATGTGCGGAGCGCGAACCGAAGATTGGGCTACGATGACTGGTATCTACTCTTGCAAAAATATTCAGCGTGTATAAAGGCGCGCCGGCTTTGCCAGGTAACTCCATAATCAGCCATCTGGAAATAAGTGCGCTAGTGGTGCTAAACCAGGTAGAAAGTTTATTCGCATCCTCCTCAGATACATGAGGAAGGATCCACGACAACAGCTCTGCCGGCGCTGGAAACCTGAGTCCAGGATAACTTTTGAGTTTTACAAAAAAACCGCCTACGTGCGGAGAGCAAATTGTGACTTGTCTTCCCATAATCCGGCGGGCATGGCAACCAAGAGCTTTTATATCTGATGATAACCAGACTGACTCCAGGCCTGAGGGAACGATGTATCGAGAATCACTGAGTGCGAATAGTTCAGAAGCAGATTCTGGTCGTCCAACGAGCAATACATTCCTTACAGACCTACCGTGTTGTCTTATCCAGTAAGAGGTTATCTCATTCTGAAATTCGAGATTACGCTCATCTGCGTTTGCACCCTGGATGGATAAAGACAATATTCTCTTCAGCCGGTTTATGCTGTCGCGAACGACTGTGTCGGGTGATCCTGTCACTGGTTCTTCTTTAAAACCGTGAAGACATAGACCTGCTTTTGTTGCGTGTGGCCAAACAAGCCAGGGAGAGGGATCCACATACAGATTTAGACCTGCTGATGGGAATCCCTTTGGAAATCCTATGTGCAAAGCCCTTTCTATGCCCAGATAATCTGTTGGAAGCGGGAAACGGTACGCTACGGTTTCATCTGAGCGCGCTTTGGTTTGCTGCAGTAAACCTGCAGCATGACCTGTGTTTAGGATTGCCTCAAGTGAGGCAATTCCCTCTGCAACCGCATCATCTGTATCTGTAATATCAGCCAAGTCGACCTACCGGTTTCGTATCAGCCTGAGATTGATCGCTTCCAGCCACACTTCCAAACAGCGCCCCCATCGATGCCGAGTTCCGGTTCATACCTGAAGGCCGGCCCGGCATGGTCCAGTTAGCGGGGATGCTGGCATTTACTTCATCAACAAATGAACGCCCGATTCCGAAGCTTTCTTTAACTGCCGTAGCAAATGTTTCGACGGATGAATAAGTTCCAAGCCCAAGGCTGAGTGCCTGGCAGGCACTTTTATGCCATTCAAAAAACGCTCTTTGGTATGCAGTCCCTTCTCCGGGTCGATTCCATTTTTCTGCAAAGTTTTCGCCGCTATCCTCTGGATTGCAGACCATGTATTCCTGCCCATTGCTTTGAATGAAGTCCGGCATTGTTCTGACGATTTCAAGAATGGCTTCAAGTGGCGTGAATGGCCTTTGCCGCGATTGTGATGCTACATTCAGCCAGGCATGAGTAGCGAGTGTTGTGATGACAGCTGAAATTGGGCGCGATTTTTCATTTTTAGTGCTAATAGCCCATTCATCTCGATGGCGCTTCAGAAGCTTAATGCTGGCTCTTAGCGGATCTTCCGTCTGATATTCTTCATATTCGGGAAGCGGGTCTATCGTCGCGGAATCTGCAACAGACTGACTTTTATTAAGCGCAACGTAATGTTCAAGCATGATTTGACACTCGGAAGCATCATGGAGCCAGTCTGCATAGGGGATAGGGCTGCTCGCTTTCCACCCGGTTTCTCTATCTGGTACTTCAAGCATGCCGTGACCGTCAGTTTCATCATTCCAGCTGCGAGGTCGGGCCGGCGTAACGTCGATGTGAAAGCCAGGGCTCTGGTCTGCATAAACAATACGTACCCCTCTTCGCAGTGGCTGTATGTCCTCGTGAACCCGACTGCCTTCCTGAAACCGCTTTTCTATCGCTTCAAGAACTGTGTCTGCTGATACTCCTTTTGCATTAGGGAGCCAGACGATGGCATCTGCATCAATTGTACCCAGGTCTGCTGGTGCGCCAGCCACGGGGTTGATGGTGGTTTTGAGGCGCATAGATCCCTGCGGAAAAATATGTGCTTTCTGCAGAATAGGATCATTGGAAGCTGAAAGGATTTTCTGCAGTTGTTCGTATCGGTCATTGATTTTTATATATTGCGGGCCTGTCAGCGAGATCGCTCTTGCTGCGCGAAGAAGGAAAAATTCCCAGCTGCTGTGTTTAGTAGTCTTTTCATTATTCATTTTTGTGGCTCCTGAGGATGGCCGATGGTCAGCATTGGCCTGAACTGGTCTGAATTATCTCTATCAAAAATCACATAAGGATGCTGATGCTGTGTCGTCAGTAAAGCACCGAATTCAATAGCAAGGGCTGCTGGGATCGCAGCAAATAAATTAATTGGCTGGTCTGTTGATGCTTCAAGTTGGCTCAAATGCTTTTGAAGTTCATCGCGGAATGCATTGATCACATTGCGGTTTGAAACCATTGCATAAGAGGGCTCTGGAATCGTGAGCGATGCAATTCGTGCACCCGGCAGCGCTGCTTCAATATCCCGTTCAGGGATAGTCGCCGATATCGAAAGAACCAGTGCCAACGGCCCATCACCCGAAGGAGCTGCAGCGAAGATGTAATCAGGAGGTGATGCAGCTTTCGATGGCCAGTGAAGCCCGTGCGTGCGACTTCTGGAAAACAAATATCGGTTAGAACGGTCTCCGATAGCTTGTCCGAGCATGATCAGCGCAGGGATATCTGCAAGACCCACAAGGGCTAATGCCGGCATATCACCGAAATTGCCTCCGCGTCGGGCTAATTCCCCTGAAATCTTCTGATCGATATCGTCCTTAATCAATTGCCAGTAAATATCATCCCTGCCGCGGGAACCAGGTTCTCTGAAGGTGACGTTGATTGGGCTACCAAACGCGGTAAGCCCTTCGGACGACATCGCTGTCAGCAATTCTCCTGCCGGGATATTACTGGTAGATGCTAAATGCTGACTCTGAACAATCAACGCTATTGCCCGCCCTTCAGCAGGCTGAGAAGCCGCAAGGCGTATTCGTGCAAGACAGCTTTCATGCAGACCACTCAAATCATCTTCAGGATATCCCTCGTCGTCGCGATCTATTTTTTCGTGGCAATTTGGACACAAAAGCATCAGGTTTGAGAAGTCATTAGTGAGATTTTTAGCCTGTTCATCACTATGTTCTTCTCGTCCTCTGGGCCCTTTGGGGCTGGCTGGCAGTATATGTGCTACCTCGGCCCACTGCATGGATGTGCCCACGCGAAAATCATGCGTCAGGTCTGTTCCACAAAGCTCGCAGTGCCCTGCCATCTTTACCCATACCATCTGTTTTACTTCCGGTTTGGTGTTATATCTTCCACCTTTTTTCTTGGGGGATTCTTCTGCGCTCAAGCGATTGCCTCCAGAGGAAATAAGAAAATACTGTTCGACTAAATGCAAATCTGAAGTGGTGTTTAATTCATCACTTTCAATGGATGCATAAGTTAATTTAATAAAAGATGTTATTGTATTGAGTTAAGTCAATTACACGGCTCTAGAAAGCATAATATTGATGATCGATGAGAGGATGGTTGGCATATGTTGTTTTTTTTAGAATAAGTAATCGGTTTTATAAAATAAACCTTGATTATACTAAGTGCAATGGTTGATTAAGCGGGCTTTGCACCATCATTACCGCGAAGTTGCCAATTTAACTAATGATTCAGGGATTGAAGGCTCATAACCTCATGCGCTATTTGGATTGCGCCGTAACTCTCTTGCCCGCAGCAGGAAATGTTCCAATAGCGTTACTGTTAGCAACTTTATGCTCTCCGGATCACGCTTCCTTCCAGGTGGAACCTTTCATTATCACTTTCCATTCGCCGTCCTGACTGACAATTTTCAGCTCTGGCAGCTCACCTTGATTAACTTTATAGATAAAATCTGAAAGTAGGAGGTACTGCTGAGCAAACAGGAGGCTCATTTTCTCCCCGAGGGGGATGTCGGTCTTGTTCTCAAGAGACAATATGTATTGCCTTATGCTTTCATCTTTCCAGTCCAACCATTTTGGACCCTGATGGGGTAAATCGTGATCTATATAGCCCCCGACATGTTCTCGCAGAGTTAGTGCAGTTTCGGTGACGAGCATCTGATACTCTTCGGCAAACATGTCTGTGTCAGAGATGACCTGATAAACATTCCTGAATTCGATGATGTTCTGATAAAGAATAAAATTTGATACTGGCTTCAGTTTAAGAGACCGAAGCGTCGTAGTGACGGCTATATTCCGTATCTTGCGAAGCTCATCTGTTATTCGCTGCGCTTCGTCTAACTTTTCCTGAAACTTAACGGTATTGCCACCAATTGAGAACTCGGCGATTGAAGGCAACAATGCATATATTGATACTCCAAGTCCCCCTGCGATGATCAACGTCACGAAAGCTGCGCCATCGATGAGCCGGGAAAAAAGCAAAGCCGTGCCCATAATAAGCACCCCTGCGAAGGTCGATACATATAGAAGTTGTTTACCCCATGAGGTCTTCTTAAATCTGGTTGCCATGCGAGATATAACACCTTGAATTTAATTGGGAAATATTGCAATGAGGGGCCGTACATCAAGCCCCTGATTCGGACAATCCTTCGCGAGTATCCCCATCTTCAAATTGGTAAACCCGTCCTGAGGTTGAGTTTAAAAGGTCGCCAGCCTCCCGGTGGATCCCACTCACCCTGACCGAGCACCATATCATTCTCTATTGATGAAACGACCACGCCATCTATGGCGCACCGATTGGATTTCCACACAATACCCGCATGAATATCAATGAGTAAAACGTGGGCGTAGGTGGCGACCAGAATCCGTTCGTGCAGCCTTACAGAATTGACATCAGGGACTGAATAAATGTGGCCAGCGTAATCTCCCAGAGGATGACTCCTGAAAGAGTGTGTGACCAAATCAAAAATATGAAAGTGATCGCCACAGATGATGGCCATGTGAGTATCATTCAGGAGAAATTCAGAGAAGGCGCTGCCAATAAGCCATCCATCATCAGCACGAATATAGAGCTGCAAAAGAAGAACGGGCTCGCCGTTCTTACGGATCAGCAACCTCCGGTCCTTTTCTCCATCAAGGTTAAAAGGATTCAGGTCGATAACCTTAACCTCTTCCGTTTCATGACCGGGCGTGGACTGTTCAAGATAGGCCGCTTCTAAAGTCACGGAGCATCCAAAAGTTTTTTCAGGTGGTCTAATACTACTTTACGGGCTGGCGCCATGACAGCACCGTTCGTTGCCCGGGCTCCCCATCGGGACACCATCCTGCCCGACCGCCGTTTAAGCAGCGACCTTTCAGGCGGACTGAAGTCAGACGGTCGCAGACGAAAGAAAGAACCCGCGGCAACACTCACAGCAACGAAAAACCCAGTAGTTACATCATTCAAACCAAAGCCTTAAACGACTTACCGGCCCTCCGGGCCGGGCGGCGGCTGGTCAGAGGGGGCACGGGGTGCAGGTACGGCGCAGGTCTGGGTTGAGAGGGGCGCGGGGCTTCAGGTTCTGCTCGGCGTCGTTTTGAAGTGATACTTAATTGTATGTTGTAACTACAAGTTTGTCGTTTGACTCAATGTGCAATTCTGGTGAACTTTAGGTATCGTCAGTTTAAAGCTAATTCATTTGAGGTACATATGAGTTCAACCGCATATGCTCGCGGAACAAAAGCTGCATCTGTCTGGAAGCGCTTATCTCGTGTCTACTATGATGCTGATAATCGCTTCGTCGCCTGGGCCGACCGGAAAAAGATACCTGCATCGATAGGAAAATCTGTTGTGCCCTTTTCTGTTCTTTTACTAATGACGCTGGCCATCGTTGCAGGATTCGCTCTGGGCGCGACTATGTTGTTGGTATCTGGGATTGTGTATATGGTTCGCTACATACAACTTAATAGCACGGCTTCCAATGCTTCTGATGAAGCCACCTCTTCGTTCGGCCCTGAGTACAGAAATGGTCGTGATGGTTACGGTTATTATTATGGTGCTGATGATTCAATTCTTTCATCAGCTGGCTCTAATGACGAGGAAGAGGATAAAGCTTGAGGACTGAGCCGCCCCCAAGCTAATTATATCATTACATTTTTACGGTGTTTTTCATTTTATTAACTGCTTCTCCCCCACTCTGCTCGACCTTAGCTGTGCCATTTCTAAATGCCCCATCGAGTGCCCCCCAATTCTAATGCCCGCCCATGACAGCGCCCCCATCCACACTGCAGGCAGTATCAAAAACATCGTGGCCATAACAAAGTTCATGATCAGGTCATCCGAACTGTTCTGAAATCCCGCCATGTTAAAGCTGCTGTGAGTATCAGAACTGTATAGCGCTGTCAGCAGCCAGCTGTCCAGCCAGCGTGCAAGCTCCCACCAGAACGTCAGGAAGTTCAGCGCAAATAGCACAAACGTGAGCGTAATGACTGTCTTAATTTCATAGGCTGAGAACGCCAGGATAAGCGGCAGAATCACTACTACGGCCATGAGCAATACGGCCTGGACCATTGGCAGCGCCTGGCGCATGGCATCAAATGCCGGGAACGCTGCCAGACTGCCTAACGCGGTGCCGCCGATCGCAGCCACGCGGGCTACGGAGTTATCAAGCGTGAAATCGGCGTTGCCTCCGTAGCCGGCATAGACGTGTCCGCCCTGTGATACGGTCAGACTCTCAGGGCTGACCAGGCGACGGATAATGGCCTCTTTATAGTCCGCTGAGTTGCCCCCGATCATTTTCATGGCAGCTGTCAGACGGGTCCATAACCCCGGGTCCGCCTGATCGACGACGCGGGCCTCCAGCCCGGTATCCGATTTATTCCACCACTCGCTGCAGGTCGGATAGCCGCCCCGGCCTGTATCCGGCCTTCCGCTGTCGCGGCTTTCATTCCAGGCAAATTCAGCCCGGGGCGTTTTCGATTGCAGGCTGCCGTAATAATTACTGAGGAAAGTTTTGCTGCCTATCCACTCAATATCACGCAGCGTGGCTTTGTCTTTCGTCTGCCCCTGATCCTGACGTTTCCACATATACAGCGCGAGCGAATAACAGTCGTTGGTAAAGTCCTGCAGCTCCTCCGCGAGAGATTTGTTGTTAATCCGCGTGTGCTGCACCTCGAAGCGGAGCTGACGCATGTCCGGACGGCAGGGAATAGTGGCAACAGACGCCTGGGTAATGCCCTTTGCCAGCTTGTGAATCAGATACCACCAGACCGGCGCGGCAGCTGTCTGATCGTTAATGCTCGATATGACCGGTGAATATCCCGTGTCATCGGGCGCTTTTGGCGTCCACGTCCCGCAGCTCTGCGCACGCGACGTGTCATATTTTATCGTGCTCATATCGACGTTCATCAGCGGCATACAGCAGGCAATCATCACCAGAAAAGACGTGTAAACCGCGTGCTCCATGCGGGGTATGGACAGGGCACCTTTATTCCCCTCATCTTCACCTTCTTCACGCACTTTCATCCAGATGCCGATAAGCCGGAAAGCCACAGGCGCGGCAAACAGGCCGGTCGTGATGAGAATATTCCAGAGTCCGTTGTTAACCACCCAGCCGAGCAGGGTAAGGAAATATTCCAGGTAGCTGTTAGTCAGCATCAGGACGCTCCCGTGCCGCCGAGCAGCACCAGTTCACAGACAACGGCAAAAATAAGGCTGACAGCCGCAATGCGGATCAGCGTCTGGCGGTGTTGCGGGCCGAAGCCTGGCGCCCGGAAAACTTTCACAAAACCCCACGCCAGCGCACCATAAACCGCCAGGCGCCATATCAGCCAGACATAGCGGGCTTGCTCCATCCAGTCACGGAATGCAGCGGCCTGCACAGGTTCCTTAATAGCGCGGTCCGCGACGATGAGCCCGGCCAGCAGGAATGCCAGCAGAGCGCCAATAGTACACAGCACGCGAAACAGCGCGGGGTGCCGGCGGAAAAATGAGGCGCGTTTCGCCCCGTTTTCGGTTTTCATAGGCTGTGCTCTCATCAGTTGTTTTCCGTCTCAGGAACGGACAGACGGTTAATACGGTTGTCGGTGCTGTCATCGCTCTGCGTCTGCGGGTTACTGTTAACGCGCCCGTTTTCCCGATCGATAATGGTGAGCACGGAGTTGCGGGACAGCTCGCGCTTGAGCTCCATTTCATTTCGCAAAGCTGTGATCTCGCGATCGATGGCCGCAACGCGACGATCGCCTTCCTCAATGGCCGCATTCTGCGCGGCAGCGTTAGGCTCAGACATGCCGGTAACTATCATGCGGCGCATAATCAGCGCGGTTTCAACCGTATCCGCCATCGCCAGCTCGCCGGCGAGGCGGGCGGTCAGGGCGGCGTTGTCAGGATCCCGCTGAAGTGCTCTGATAACACCTGCAGTGATGGGCAAACTGCCTGTTTTAAGTTTTGCCAGGTTCGTCGCGTTGGGCTGCTCGGTGCCGTTAACGAGTTTTACCAGCTGTTCGGTATTCTCTTTGGTGGTCTCTTCCAGGATGGGCGCAAAGCCGGTGCCGGCCTGAGTGGCACCCGGCTTCTGGTCGTCATCGCCGCTGGTACACTGAGATGCATCGCTGCAGGTGCGCAGGGAGCTGTCTCCCACAACCTGAACCACGGCTTTAGCGGCTTCTTCAGCACTCGCATATTTTCCGCAGGCTCCCCCGTTACAGCTGCTACTGCTGACCGTGTCAGAGCTCAATACTGGCAGGCTGTTCATCATATTGAACCCTGCGGCCGTTAAGTCATGCGTTGGCCGGATGGCCTTTTGCCCCTGACCGCCCCGTTTTTGTCCGCCGATCCAGTTCTGGCCTGAGTTGCCCTGCAGCTTGTCCGCTGAGTTATTCACGCGGACAGCATCAGCGTCTCCACTGTTAACAAGCGAGCGGTATTCATCCATTACCGCACCCTGCGTCCATTTGTTGTTGCCGGCAAAATCCATCATGCGCTTCGACATGTTCTGGCAGTTAAGCTGGGCTTTATCAAAAGAGACGTTTGCCTGCAGCACGCCGTTTGTGAGCATGTCGTACAGGCCGGGATTGGCACGCTGGATAATCATTGCCGGCAGGCTGGCGACGGCACCGGTGGCGTTCTGCACCACGTCGCCCATGAGGTTTTTAAAGCCATTTGTTACCCCGTTGAGCTGATTACCGACCGTCGTTTTCAGGTCGAAGTTGCCGCACATCAGATCGCTGCTCCAGCCAACATTCATGCCGAGCTTACGCATGCTGCTGCGCGTTGCCGGCTGCGAAATCACAGAGCCGCCGCCGAGCGTATAGTAGAGCTTGTCTGAGACCGCGCCGCTGACGTCCTTGCCGTAGCCTATGGCGCTGTTGTTCACGGAGGGCAGTGAAATACCGAATGCGCCGGACTGGTTATCATCAGCCGCCTGCGCGGATGCCGCTGCGGACGCGATGCACAGCGCAAGCGCGGCAGATTTAAATTGAACTGGTGACATTGTGCCTCTCAGAAGTCAGTTGAATAGAGGAAGGTCTGGCCGCGGCGCTTGCAGCAGCTGTAGGGCTGCCATAGCGCATAGGCTTCGTTGCCGTCCTGAGCAATCGGATACGCGCCGTCCGGAAAGACGGCGCAGGAAGCGGAAAGCGTGGGCGACAGGCGCTGCCATTTATGATTCGCCGTGCCCGTGTTTTCTTTCACCTCTCCTGGCGGCCAGTAGCCGGCTTTGTGCGTGCCCTTCAGTACCTGATAAACGTGAGGCTGCCCGGAGCGGGTGATAATGTCGGCGACCCGCTGCGCGACCACGGCGGAGGCTTTGTCATCGTCTGTCTGGCTGACGAAGCCGGAGCGGGGGTAAATATTGCCCCACATGTTAGCGCTGACCTGGCTGCCCAGTTCGCGCTGGCCGGGAACCAGCGCCTCGGGATACAGCGATTCAGGCAACCCCGATCGCCAGACAAGTGAATCCAGCGTGCTCAGAAAGTAGGGATTGAATGGCGTGGCGGCGGTATCGCACGAGTAACCGGGAATGCTGCCGCCAATGACGGAGGTGGCAGGGTGGCCGATCGCATCGGCGTACTTGAATTTGATGTTCGACTTGCGCTGCCCGGGAGTCTTGATATCGGCGGCGTTACCGCCGCCGGCGGGTGCTCCGCTGGTCAGCGCGTTATCGATTGTACCGGACGCGCCGCTCATAAACGCCATTTCTGTCCAAGGATTCCCGCCCGGGCCGGTGTAGGTGGACACCACCACTTCTGGAATGAAGTGCGTCACCTTAACGGAGGTTTTCACCGAACAGCCAAAGGGCGTACACATCAGCCAGTAACAGATGCCGCTGACGCGCCAGCTGATGCAGTCCTGGGTGATGGCGCTGGCAATGATGCCGGCAGTATTAATGGCAGATACCGTGGCCGGAGCTGCAGCTACTACCAGCACGGTGGCAACACCGGCGGCGTTGAAGTGTGTTCGGGGTGATAAACGCATCATTTACCCCCCTGACTGCGAAGCGTGGCAGCCCGGGCAACGTCGGATGTGCCATAAACCACATCCCGATCATCGAAAACGACGGCGGGGAACTTATGCAGCCCGATCTCCCAGGCATGCACAACCTGCCGGTATGCCTGAGCAATCTGCTCCTGCTGCCCGGGCCACTGCGGCGACTGAATGATTTCGCGGGCCTGCTGAGCGGCCAGCTGCGGATCGGCAGCCAGCTGGCCGAAAATGGAGTCCTGCAGACGTTCGGGACCATCAAGCCAGACAACCGAGCTGTCATCAGTCAGATTCTGAGGGGGATGTTCAGCATCGGTATACACAACGGTGCCGGCCATCAGCTGAAGCGGTATAAACAGGAAAAGTGTGTGTAATAGCCTGAGTCGCATAGCGGATCTCCGTTACGGTAACAGGCCGTCAGAGTGGCATCGCGTGGTCAGGCTTTCAGCAGTAAACTCTTTTCCCGATTTTGAAAATTACTCAGGCTCGGATCAACCTGCAGTTAACGTTGACTCAGCTTATTGTCATCACAGTCATGGTAGCCAGCGATGTGGGTGGTTTTATGCCAAGCGAACACCGGCAACTGTACTTTTTACTGAGTACATTTGTCTTTAGTCAGAGGCGTTAGAAAATCACATCTTTAGCTTAAGCAGAATAGCTAACCAAGAAAATTCTTATGTGATAAATTGGTTCTTTGAAACTTCTTCTCTAACTACATGGAAAATACAGTGAAAAAATTAGCTATCCTTTCATTGGCTATTTTAGTTTCTGGCTGCGCTAATAAAATGCCTGAATATGATTCAGCAAATTTAGTGAGTGATTTTAATAATATTCCTGAAAACGTTATAAAGCCAACAATGCAAATTAAGAAATTCCAGCCTAAGAACTTAAAGGATGAGTGTTTCATGCAAGGAGAGTGGTTATCAACAGTAGATCCTAATGCTTATGATATAAAATGGTACGGGTCATGTGTAAATGGAGCAGCATCTGGTTTAGGTTTAGTTGTGGCATCTCCCCCTATGGGAAAATTATACATGGTTACTTTAATAACACCGGGTTCACATGATCAGGTATATTATAAACATAACCTAACGGACTCGTCTTACTTTATTGGTCTATCAAACGATAAAGGTGAGGAAGGTAAGCTACTGAATCTTACCAGTGTTAATGGATATACAGCCCCACTAGAAGGTTATTATACTAAAAAATCTGATACTAACATTCAATACACTCTTTTAAGAAACCAGATAGATGGTTCCGCAATGTATGTAAAGCGCTATCCGTCTGGAAAGGCAATTTCTTTTATTTCAACAAATGATTACACCAATAAAATAGCCCAAGGGATAAAAATAGTTTCCTCAGATCGGGTTTTATTTGAAGGGGCGAAAATGTCAGATGGAAGAACCATTACATTAGCGAATGGCCGTTATGAAGATGCTGAAAGTATTAATACATTCATTACTAATGAGCTCAATGGCGTAGATAATAAGCTGGCATCTTCACCCGCCGCCTATTATCAGGCACTCCCCAAAATAGATAAGGTTAAAGCTACATTATGTAAGAGATCCGATAGCGAGGATATCAACGAATTTTGTAATGACATGCCGTACAGCTATTTGAAAGACGAATTTGAGCGTGCAGCTATGACGTTCAGGAATCAGCAACAGAGTCGACTGGCTAACGCTGAGGCCCAACGCATGGCAGCAATACGTCAGCAGCAGATTCAGCAAAATAATCTTGATGCGCTGAATGCGTCTTTTGCTCAGCTTAATCAGACCGCTCAGCAGCTTCAGCGTAACGCCTTACAGAGTTCACAATCCTACACTCAACCTTCTGTTTCCGTTCCCGTTCAGAACCGGACCAATATCTACCGCTGTCAGGATCTCTCAAACATGACTTACTGCAACCAGTTGAGATAGCAGTAAACCAATCAGGAAAAGTCACCGCCGCAAGGCGGTTTTTTCGTCCCTGTCAGGGCATTCCGTAAAACCCGTATTCCGCCGCTGTGCACACTGTTTTTCAGATCATTAAACGAAAAAAAAACCGGCCCTTAGACCGGTTCACTGCTGACTTTGATCTCAGTCAGAAAAAATGTTGTTGATCCATAGCGTCAGGAAAACCATATCTGCTGCGTCAGGCACGTTTACGTGCCAGCGCGGCGAGTCAAATTCGTGATCCAGTGGGAGTCCGGCGCGACCTTCCTGCGTCAGCAGAATGTCCGCACGCTTGCCTCTGCTGTCCTCAAGATGAACCGACACGCAGCTGCTCTTACCGATACGATGTGGGTTACAGGTGATCGTGACCGGCGGTTGCAGCCTTGATCTCAGCGCGTTCTCCATTGCTGTCAGTCGCTCAGCCGTCGTTGCCGTCATCGCGGGCTCACCCTGCGGATGCAGGCTGAACATAGCAGGGGTTGGCGTTTCGTCCGGCGCAGGGCGCTGGGTCAGAGGTTGCGCATACTTGAGCTTAATCATGCGGTCAGCATCTCTCTCTTATCATTGTGTTCGGGCATCCCGGCCGCATCTTCCGCCATCAATCCACGCAGACGATCCAGTTTTTTCGCTACGAGAATAGCCGCATCCAGCTCAGAACAATTATGTTTACGCATCAGTGCTTTACGTTCGGCTTTCTCTTCTTTCTCCGTCATCCCGAGCGCGAGGTAAAGGCTGGGCGGAACAGCGCGGAACAGCGCTTCAATTTTCTTCGAGAGCACCACGCCTTCGGTATAGCACCGTGAGAGCTTACTGGCGGAAAGCAGCACGGCTTTTTGCTCTTCTGAAAGCGTCCGGAAGCGGGCAATATCCTCCACCTCTTTTTTCGGCATCGTCAGACAGATCCACCACTCCGCCATATTCAGCATCTTGCCGGCCGCGTTCGGGTAATCCTCAAGGTTCTGTGTGGCAAGCCACAGCCATGCGCCAAGCTTACGCCACATCTTGACCACTTTGGTCATATAGGGGGCGAGAAGTGGGTTAACCGTCACAACGTGCGCCTCATCTACGGTAAAAACAATGTCGCGCTCAAGGTACTGGTCACGTTCGGCAATGTTGTTGATGGTGTTGGTCAGCGACACCATCGTGAGCGCCATCTGCGCCTCGTACCCTTCACGGGCAAGGTGCGCCAGGTCAATCAGCGTAACGTCCGCCTCTGGCCACAGAGAGCCCTCCTGGTTAAAGAGTTCGGCCTCAAAGCTCCCCTGCTGCGTAAACATGCCCAGGGATTCGGCCATTTCAGCCGCTTTTGCCCTGCGGGTTTCATTACGTACCTGCCCGCTGCCATTTTCAGTCTCCAGTGAAATGGCGTTAAGCGCATTCTGCAGGTCGCCCGGCAGCATCTGGCGGCCTTCCTCCAGGGTTACACGCGCGGCCATAATCAGCGCTTCGCGGATCATGGCGCGGTCGGCACGCTTCAGCGCGGCGTCTTCTTTCGGGTCGCCGCCGGTGATCATCATTCGGGCAGAAATTTCCATTTCGCCCAGAATATCGCGCTTACCGTTCTCTTCATCATCATCCGGATCGTCTTCAATATCCGGCAGGTCACTCTCATCAATCGCCGGGGCGGGCGCATCGCCGTCAAATAGCTTATGCGCATCAGCAAAGGGGGGCAGCGATACGCCGCTGCCGGGTTTGACGCTGACTTTGTTGACCGTAAGGCCCAGACTTTCAAAGTAGTCAGCGGTCAGCCCGAAACTGTTACCGGCTTCCGCGATGAACAGACGCGGGCGGTGCACGGCCATCAGCTGACAGAGCATTGAGCAGAGAGTAGCGGACTTACCTGCGCCGGTCGGTCCGAACAGCAGCATGTGCGCGTTCTGAGAGCGGTCATCCTTGTTCAGGGGATCAAAATCAAGCACGTCGCCGCCACGGTTAAAAAAGCTGAATCCGGCGTTGCCGGTCCCGGTTTCGCGGCCGGTGACGGGCAGCAGCCCGGCAAGGTGCTGAACCCACGTCAGGCGGGTATACCAGTTTTTTTTGTCGTGCTGCGGGTTAAAACACATAGGCAGCGCTCGCAGCCAGGTGTTAAGCGGGCCGGTTTCATGTTCAGCGCGCACCGGCTGCAGCCCTTCGTTCAGGAGTACGGTGCTGAGCTCGATGCGCTTACGGTTCATTTCGGGCATGTCTTTTGCCCGGAGCACAAAGGTGATGGCGGCGCGGTAAAGTTTGTGGCGGTTTCCCAGCAGCTCCTTGACCGCCGCGACGTCCTGACGGACACGCCCCGACTCGGTATTCTCGCCGATGGCGTTTTTCGCCAGGCGGTTAAACTTCTCTTCCAGCGTGTCCTGCGGCTCTGCAACAACCGTCATGCACAGCATGGTGCCTTCGGGGAACGTGTCCATCAGCGCGTTAATTTTCTTTTCACCACGGCTCTTTTCGCCGGTGAGCGTGCCAGGCTCAGGGGGTTTGCGCAGGCGCTCCACCGAAATGGCTGAATGGGCAATGTTATCCAGCCACCACACGCCGTTCTCAACGTCAGAACGTGGCGGTGTGAACAACAGGGTTTCGGCGAAATCATTCTCTACGGGGATCATGCCGGCAGGCGTGTCGCGGCTGTCTTCATAGGCCGCCGCGCGGTAAAACGCTTCTTTATTAATGCCCTCGGGCGCAGGATTAAACATCCGCAGCAGCCAGGCGTGAACCTGCAGACCGTTCTGACGCTTGCAGTGGATGTTCACGCTGGAAAAGGCGCTGCAGAGGCGCTCACACGCCTGATTCAGCATGCCAATGGGTGACATTAAATCAGCGCTGTTTTTTGTCGCCCAGCGGTAGATAACCATGCGCGTGCGCCGCTGCTGCCCGCGCCACGGCTGGCCGGTGATCAGCTTGTCTTCAAAGAGACCTTCAGGACGCGCAATCCCTCGCATATGCTGCTCAGTCTCCTTAAGCCACGCCTCAGTAAACTCGCTGCCCTGTGCGTGCGGCCTGACGTAGCCGCGCAGCCGATCAAGGTAGGCATCGACGTTATTCTCATCCTGACAGTAGAACTGCACGATCCAGGGATTGCTCGCCAGATCGTCAAAGCTGTCTTGCAGCGCATCTTCCACCACGTCGCGGATCTGCTCCAGGCGCTCGTCAGGACGGCCTTCGGTTGCCGCCGGCGTCACTTCATATACGGCCCCCACGGAGAAACCATCATCAAGCAGCAGGCACTGCTCCGCGTCCAGAAACTCTGCCCACGGCAGATAATCAACGATAGACGGATTGTGTGAATAAACGCGCTTTTCATCGGCCTGAGACATTTTACCGGGACGGGCAACGGGCTCCGGACCGGTCTGCCCAGAAACGTCAGTTAAGTGACGGTTTTTTTCAGGGGATTTCCTTTTAAAGAGTCCGAACAT
>NZ_CP028037.1:300000-389926 GCF_005491205.1 Nissabacter sp. SGAir0207 | reverse complement strand
TGTGTGATCCCTCGCCAAAACAAAAAACCATAGTTATGGCTTTTGCGCGGAAGGTCAATCTTTCTGCCGTCCGCCCGCGCCCATAATGAAATTTCCAGTGAATAACTGGAATATCAAAGACCTGGCCTGATTTTTGCTGGGCTTATTGACCATAACTGGAGTTTTTAAGAGGGAACACAATGAAATTCACATCACTTCTTGCCGCCGCACTGCTGGCGCTCACCTCCTGTGCGTTTGCCGCCCCCCAGCAACCCCATATCGTGATTCTGGCGACCGGCGGCACCATCGCTGGCTCTGCGGCCAGCAACACCCAAACCATCGGCTACAAGGCCGGGGCGATCGGGGTGCAGGCGCTGATTGACGCGGTGCCGGAGGTCAAGTCGATCGCCAGAGTCGATGGCGAGCAGATTGCCAATATCGGCAGCAATGACATGACCAGCGACATCATCCTGACCCTGTCCAAACGGGTGAATGCCCTGTTGGCGCGTGACGACGTGGATGGCGTGGTGATCACCCACGGCACCGATACGCTGGATGAGACGCCCTACTTCCTTAACCTGACGGTCAAAAGCGACAAACCGGTGGTGTTCACCGGCGCGATGCGGCCAGCAACGGCGATCAGCGCCGATGGGCCGATGAACCTGCTGGAGGCGGTCACGGTGGCTGCCGATCCCAACGCCAGGGGACGCGGCGTGATGCTGGTGATGAATGACCGCATCGGCGCGGCGCGCTTCATCACCAAAACCAACGCCACCACGCTCGACACCTTTAAGGCACCGGAGCAGGGCTATCTGGGGGTGATTGTCGGCGGCAAGCCACACTTTGAGACGCGGGTGGAGAAGATCCATACCCTGCGCTCGGTGTTTGACGTGCGCGATGTGAACAGCCTGCCGAAGGTGGTGATCATCTATGGCTATCAGGATGACCCGGAATATATGTATGACGCCGCGATCGCGCACCACGCGGACGGCATCATCTATGTCGGCACCGGCGGCGGTTCCACCTCGGTACGCAGCGAAGCGGGCATCAAGAAAGCTGAACAGGCGGGCATTGTGGTGGTACGCGCCTCACGCACCGGCAGCGGCGTAGTGGCCCCAGACGACAATATGCCGGGGCTGGTGGCGGACTCCCTGAACCCAGCCAAGGCGCGTATCCTGCTGATGACCGCCCTGACCCAGACCCACGATCGCGCCCTGATTCAGGACTATTTCCAGAATTATTAATAGGCGGCCGCCCTGCCCATTCGCGGCGCATCAGGCAAAAGCCTGCACCGCGCCGGTGCGGCAGAGAGATAAACACAAAAAACGGTGGCAGTGGGCGAGAACGCCCACTGGCCGGGATCAGTGGTAGGTCACGTCCTGAATGTCATCCCTGGAGTAGCCCTCACGCTCCAGATGGATCTTCGCCTCCTGCAACATCTCCTCATCAGAGTAGTTCTTGGGCAGGGTGTTCTGCATCAGGCACTCGCCCTCCAAACGCTTCTCACCCTGCTCTTCGGTCGGCGTGGTGAAGATCTTATAGGTGCGGCCGGTATGCTCATCGACTGAATAGATCTCAACGCGAATATAAGTAGATTCTGGCATTTAACTCCCCCATCAATAGGTTAGGTATGAGTAAACCGTAGTCGTGATCGGCGGGTAAATCAATGTCATGGCCTTCTCAGGTAGCGAGCATCCATCCGCGTGCCCCCCTTTAACCTGCTTTTGCCAACCGGGCACCAAGGTGTTAACCAGACGCCCTATTCTGAATCTGCCAAACCCCATTTTTAGGCTTTCCGGTGTTGATGCTATAGATAGAGGGCAAAAGCAATGGCTTAAAAAAACATCAGCTCAAATTTTGCTTAAGTTCATTTTCTGACTTAAGCCAAATTAGCCTTTTTTATTCTACACTTAACCAAAATAAGCCAAAAAATCGCCAGAGTTGTTAATTCCTGAAACAAAGGAAACATTTATTTAATCTTTCTACCGCAACAAACCCCAAATAGGGCCTCTTCAAACGATTTTCTGTCATGATTCTCACGCTATTATCCGCCCGCGATACACAAAGCAATTTACACAGGGCTACTTAATGTTAACAACAAAGCAAAAAAATCTGTCCCTGGCCATTGGCCTGGGTCTGATGATCGGCAGCGCATCTTTTGTGACGAACGCTGAAGTCACCTTGATTAAGCAAGATCCGCAGGCAGGCAACCCGCTGAGCCGCCTGAACTTCACCGTCGGCGGCAGTATCCGCCCGCAGTTCGACAACATGACCGGTGATGGCGATAAAGGCTCCTATAAGCGCAACGGCTTTGACGGCGGCACCCGCTTCCGTTTCCTGGCGGACTACTACCTGTTTGATGACGTAAGCTGGGTGGGTTACTACGAGCTGGGCGTGAACATTCCGGCACTGTTTGACTGGGATCACCACTACGCCGAGGGCGCGCACGACACCAGCCGCCGTATGCTCTACACCGGCTTCCAGAGCAAAACCTGGGGTAAACTGACCTTCGGCCAGCAGAACAGCGTCTACTACGATGTGATCGGCTCCAAGACCGACATCTGGGACTACGACATGAAGGCGCAGGCACCGGGCAACGGCATCAACGGTGACTACGACGGCTCCTACCGCTCCCGCAAAATGCTGAAGTACAAAAACACCTTCGGCGACGCGGATGTTTACGCCTCTTACCTGTTCGCGGACAACGAGTACCTGCCGGGCAAAGGCCTGCGCTACAAGCGCAAGGGCGGCGGCTCACTGGGCGTGGATTACCACCTGAGCAAAGACCTGACCTGGGGCGCGGCCTGGAACTACACCCGTGCTGACATGCGCAACCCGACCAGCGGCGACTCCAAGAACTACGACCAGAACATCTACGGCACCTCCCTGACCTGGAAGCCGGACAACTGGACCTTCGCCTTCGGCGGCGGCTACTACCAGAACTTCCTGACCACCAAGAAAGCGGACGTGAATAACTACTTCGCGGGCGACGCGTGGGGCATCGAGTATCTGGCCGGTTACACCATTCCGGTTCGCCAGTATGGCCTGAAGTCTGTCATGCCTTACTTCATGGGCGACCGCCTGGAGTACGTCAACGATCGCAACTACCAGCGCATCGACAACGGCGTCGGCGTCACCTTCCAGCTGGATTACGGTTTCCGTGTGGACTACGAGCACGTCTTCACCTCCAGCACCGACAACCTGGGCGACATGAACGTGGTGCGTCTGCGCTACGACTTCTAATCCCTCACCCGGTGATTCAGGCGCGCACTCTGCGCGCCTTTTTTATTTCTGGTGCGTGCGCAAAAAGTCGATGAACGCCCGAACCTTCTCCGGGACGTGGCGGGTATTCGGGTAGAGCGCATAGATCCCCTGCTGCGGGAAGGCAAAACCGGGCAGCACTTCACACAGCGTGCCCGCCGCCAGCGGTGCCGCCACCAGCCATGCTGGCAACAGCGCCACCCCACTCCCCGCCAACGCAAAGCTCATCAGCGCCTCTGCGCTGTCCGCTGAGACATGCACCGGGCCGGTGATGTCAAAGTCCACCTGTTGTTTGTCCGGTGTCGTCACCCGCCAGTGCAGCGGCGTGCGCAGGCGGCGGTGGATAATCCACTCGGCCTCCGCCAATGCCGCCAGCGAGGCGATCGGGCGATCGGCCAGCCAGCCGGGCGAGGCCACCGGTAGCACGGCGAAGTGGTCAATCAGCGCCGCATGGTAGCTGGAGTCGGTGAGCGTGCCGAGCCGGATGGCGACGTCAAAGCGCTCAGAGACCAGATCCGCCAGATGGGAGGAGGAGACATGGCTGATGCGCAGGGCCGGATGCAGGCGCGCGAAGGCAGCCAGCGCCGGGATCACCCGTTGCACGCCATACTCCGGCGTGCTGGTGATGCGCAGCTCGCCCGTCAGCCCGCGGTGGTTGCACTGGACGTCATGCAGCAGGCTTTGCGCCTCCTGCACCAACTCCCGGCTACGCCGATAGAACGTCTCGCCGGCATCGGTCAGTGCCAGGCGGCGGGTGGTGCGCAGCAGCAAGGCGACCCCCAGTTCCGCCTCCAGCTGGCGCACATTAAAGCTGAGCACCGCCTTGGTCTGCCCTTGGGTGGCCGCCGCGGCGGTAAAACTGCCCGCCTCCACCACGGCGATAAACATCGCCGCACGTTGTAAATTGAGCATCGCGTCCCTGCCTATTGTCAAAATCAGTTTGACAGTATATCAGCCGCGGCGCGGCTTATGCGCGCCCGGCCAGCGGGGTAGATTAGCGCCTCACCCAAAGGAGAGACGATGAACCGCTATTTCATGGAAGTGATGGACGCGCACACCGCGATTGAACAGTGGCTCGGCGAGGGCGCGGGCGAGCAGCAGGCGCTGCTGGGTCGTTTCAGCCAGGGATTTTCGATGGTGACGCTGGGCGGGCAGTTGCTGGATTTCAGCGAGCTTAGCGCCTTCTTTGGCCGCCAGCGCGGCGCGAAGCCGGGGCTGGCGATCCAGATAGATTGCCTCTCCCTGCTGGCGGAGTGGGAGGGCGGCGCGGTGGTGACCTACCGCGAGCGGCAGCAGCAGCCGGGTACGGAGGCGACCACCCGCTGGTCATCGGTGGTGTTCGCGCTGGAAGAAGAGCAGCCGCGCTGGCGGCACCTGCACGAGACGCTCCAGCCGCTCGGCTGACTCAGCGTTTGCTCAACGCCAATTTGGCGGCAAACAGCATAAACAGCACGCCGGTGGATCGATCCATCCAGGCCACCACGCCGGGGCGACGCAATACCGCTGAAAGGCGGTGGGTCGCCAGAATCAGCGTGGATGACCAGAGGGTGCCGATCAGCACATGCAGCGCCACCAGCAGGAAAGTCCAGAGCACCGGGGAGTGGCCCGCCGGGATAAACTGCGGCAGGAAGGAGACGTAAAACACGCCAATTTTTGGGTTCAGCACATTGCCTAGCACGCCGCGCAGGAAACCGTTGCTGCCGGTTGCGCCAGCCGTTCCGGTTGCCAGACTTTGGCGCGGCCGCAGCAGCATGTTGAGGCCAAGCCAGCAGAGATAGGCCGCCCCACACCACTTCAGCAGGTCATAGGCCAGTTCAGAGACGGCGATCAGCGCCCCCAGCCCGAAGGCCACCAGCGCCCCCCAGATAAAACAGCCGGTATTGATCCCCATCGCCGCCTGAAATGCCCGCTTGCCGCCCTCGGCGGTGGCCGTTCTGAGGATCAGCGCCGTATCCAACCCCGGCGTGAGAGTCAGCAGGGTAACGGCAAAGGTATAGGCCAGCAGGGAGTCCGTGATGCTCATGTTGCTTCTCCGAAAAGCAAAATTTTGCCAGCACGGCCAAGATTTAACAAATGTTTTACAGGGTGATTGCGATAAACATGATGATCAATGTTGAGGAATTTCTCCCACCGGCCTGATCCACGCAGCGATGCACTCTTTCATCACCGCCAGCCGTTCTGCCAGTGCCGCCGGTTCGCCCAGATCGCGCTGGTAGACGATAGAGAGCGTCGAGAGGTTGATCAGGTAGAAAAAGCCCAGCGCCGAGATGTTGATATTGAGCTGCATGGCGTTGATATCCGGCCGGACGTTGCCCTCCTGGCGACCCCGGTCGAGCAGCCCCTGGGTGATGCTGATCCAGCTACGGTTGATGTCCACCACCGCGGCGTCCGAGGTTTTCAGGTGGCGCGCCTTGAGCTGGTTCTCGCTGTTGAGCAGGCGGATAAAGGCCGGGTTCTTCAGGTAGTAGTTCCAGGTAAACTCCACCAGTTGCAAAATTGCCTCGTTGGCCGGCAGTGCGTCCAGCCCCAGCGCGGCCTCCTGCTGGCGGATGTCCCGGTAGGCCTCCTCCAGCACCCGCGTAAAGAGCACGTCTTTATTGGTGAAGTAGTAGTAGATGAGCTGTTTGTTCGCGCGTGCGCGCTCCGCGATGCTGTCAACGCGCGCGCCGTCAAAGCCTTTCTCGGCAAACTCCGCCCGCGCGGCATCCAGTATCCGGCTCTGGCGGTCAGCCGCTTCGCCCTTGTCCTTCGCAACCCTGCTCGCCACGCTGCCTCCTTGTTTCTCCGCTGAAAGTGCTAAGCATTATAGTGCCTAAGCCCGCCAACTCAACGCTCCTGAAAAAAATCAACTAACTGGTTGGTTATGTGAAAGGGATCAACCCTGCGATGAAATATTTGGTCTAGGATGATGTTATCAACCAGATGGTTGAAAACCGGCTGGACGATGAAAACCAGCCTGCTCCCCTTCACTCCGTAGCCCGAGGTCACTACATGGCGCAAATCCCTGTCGGAATCATTATGCATGGCGTCACCGGACGCATGGGAAAAAACCAGCACCTGATCCGTTCGATTGTCAAAATCCGTGAGCAAGGCGGCGTTGCGCTGGCAAACGGCGATCGCTTAATGCCAGATCCGATCCTGATTGGCCGCAACGCGGAGAAAATTGAGGCGCTGGCCAAGGCCCACGGCATTACCCGCTGGGGCACCGATGTGGATCAGGCGCTGGAGAACCCAAACGACACCATCTTCTTTGATGCCGCCACTACCCAGGCGCGCCCGACGCTGCTGAAAAAGGCCATCAGCAAAGGCAAGCATGTCTACAGCGAGAAACCGGTGGCGCTGGGGCTGGATGAGGCGCTCGATCTCTACCACTATGCCCGTGAAAAGGGCGTCTGCCACGGCGTAGTACAGGACAAGCTCTGGCTGCCCGGCTTGCAGAAGCTGCGCCTGCTCAATGAGTCCGGCTTCTTTGGCGATCTGCTGTCGGTGCGTGGCGAATTCGGCTACTGGGTGTTTGAGGGCGATCTCCAACCGGCACAGCGCCCCTCCTGGAACTACCGCAAAGAGGATGGTGGCGGCATCATCCTCGACATGATCTGCCACTGGCGCTACGTGATCGACAACCTGTTCGGTGAGATCAAGAGCCTGAGCTGCATCGGTGCCACCCACCTGCCGCAGCGCTGGGACGAGCAGGGCCAACCCTACCCCGCCACCGCCGACGACGCGGTCTACGCCACCTTCGAACTGCACAACGGGGCCATCGTCCAGATCAATAGCTCCTGGTGCGTGCGGGTACGCCGTGACGATCTGGTCACTTTCCAGGTGGATGGCGTGAAAGGCTCGGCCGTGGCTGGCCTGACCGACTGCTTCACCCAAGCGGGGGTCAACACGCCCAAGGCGGTGTGGAACCCGGACATCCGCCAGACCCACGACTTCTTCGCCGACTGGGCAGCGGTGCCAGATAACCAGTCCTACGACAACGCCTTTAAGGTGCAGTGGGAGCTGTTCCTGCGCCACGTCTGGGGCGAGGGCGACTATCGCTGGAACCTGCTGGAGGGCGCGAAGGGCCTGCAACTGGTCGATCTGGCGCTCAAAAGCTGGAAAGAGCGCCGCTGGGTCGATGTCCCGTCACTGGAACGCTAAGGAGCCGATCATGGATCAGCCGGATGCCAATAAACTCTCCATCAACACCGCCACGCTGCGCGCGCAGTGGAAGCTGGAGCAAATAATTGATGGCTGCGCGCGCCACGCCATCCGTGGCATCTCGCCCTGGCGGGATCAGGTGCAGGCGCTCGGCTTGCAGGAGACCGCCCGCCGCCTGCGCAGCCACGATCTGACCGTCACGGGCTACTGCCGGGGCGGGATGTTCCCCGGCGCAACGCCGCAGGATCGGCAGGAGAGAGCAGCAGATAATCGGCGGGCGGTGGATGAAGCGCTGGAGCTGAACGCCGCCTGTCTGGTGCTGGTGGTCGGCGGGCTGCCGGCCGGCTCGAAGGATCTGGCCGGGGCGCGCCAGCAGGTGCGGGATGGCCTGAGCGCCCTGCTGGAGTACGCCCGGCCGCTGGGAATGCCGTTGGCGATTGAGCCACTGCACCCGATGTATGCCGCAGATCGCGCCTGCGTCAACACTCTGGCACAGGCCAATACGCTGTGTGATGAGCTGGGCGACGACGGGCTGGGCATCGCGGTGGATCTCTACCACACCTGGTGGGACCCGCAGTTCCTGCCAGAGGTGGCGCGTGCCGGTCGCCAGCGCATTCTGGCGTTCCACATCTGCGACTGGCTGGTGCCCACCCGTGACCTGCTGATGGATCGCGGCATGATGGGCGATGGTGTCATCGACATTCGCGGTTGCCGTCAGGCGGTGGAGGCGCAGGGCTATCGCGGTTTCCACGAGGTGGAAATTTTCTCTGAACACAATTGGTGGAAACGGGACCCGGACGAGGTGCTGCTGACCTGCAAGGCCCGCCACCTCGAGCACGGCTGAGCCTTCACTTACCCGACAGAGCCGTCACGGCTGTTTTCGTCGCGATCCAGAATGTCGAGGACACTATGACTACAGAGACCCGCAAAATGATCCTGGTCACCGTGCTGTGCGGGCTGGGATACATGATGTACTCCGTTGACCGGATGACCGTCTCATCGGCGGTAGGGCTAATCAGCGCGGACTTCGGCCTTGGCCGGGGCGAAGCCGGTATCCTGCTCTCCTCCTTTTTCTTTGGCTTTATCCTGTTCCTGTTCGTCTCCGGCATCATCGCCGACAAGCTGAGCGGCAAACCCGTGTTGATCCTCGGGCTGGTGATGTTCTCCCTTGCCACGGTGTTCACCGGTCTGGCGGGCAGCCTGACCTCCCTGATCTTCTACCGGGTGCTGACCGGCATCGGCGAGGGGATCTTCTGGCCAGCGGCGTCGCTGGAGGTCGCCAACGTCACCACCGAGAAGCAGCGCACCACCGTGATGTCGCTCTACTGGATGGGTTACCCGATTGGCGGTTTCCTCGGCACCTGGATGGGCGCGATGTTGGGGCCAGTATTTGGCTGGCGCGTGGTGTTCTATGTGGCGGGGGCGATGGGGCTGGTGGTCGCCCTGCTCTATGCACTGCTGGTGAAAAATGAGCGCAAGCCGGCGGATCTGCGCCAGACGCCCACTGAGAAGATCCCGGTCTCCTCGCTGTTCCGCCGCTGGCCGGTGATGCTGATGGCGCTCTACTACTTCGTGCTGCTGGCCGGGTGGTGGATCGTGCTGCTGTGGGCACCCAGCTACCTGATGCAGGTGAAAAACCTGTCGATGGGCGTGGCTGGCACCATCGCCAGTTTGCTGGGGCTGACCGGCGCGCTCGGCGGCTTCCTGCTGGGGCGCTACTGCGACAAAGGGGATTTCGCCCGGCGGCGCGCCATCCTGATGGGCATTACGCTGGTCAGCGGCGCGGTGATGGCGGCGATGACCCTGCCGCTCTCCACCCCGCTGATCATCGTGCTGGTGCTGATCCTCGGCTTCCTCGGCTACCCGATTACCCCGCTGGTGCTCTCCTTCACGGCGGAGCTGGTGCCGCCAGCGTTGCGCGGCTCGGCGATTGGGCTGGTGATGAACATGGGCATGGCGGCGGGCGGCATCTCGCCGATTGTCGCTGGCTATTTCGCCCAGCACTACACCCTGCACCCGGTCTGGCTGGTGGCGGCGGCGGTGATTCTACTGAGCAGCCTGATCCTGCTGGGGGTGAAAAAAGCCCCCGCGCCGCAGGCCGACCCTGCCGGGCAGCCACTGCCGCCCGCCGGGCAGATGCTTAAACCTTAATTGACCCCTTCACAAGGAGAAACAGGATGACGGCAACCCACCAGGTGCGTTTGCTTGACGACAACGGCCAGTCCAGCCTCTACACCCTGCGCGGCGAGCGCCAGTGGCAGGCACCGGCCACCCCGGCCTTCAACCGGCGCGCCTTTGCCGCCGCCCATGTGGTCACTGACCCCCGGCAGGTGCGCGATCCGCGCACCGACATCGTCCTCGACTGGGAGGCGACGCTGCGCTACCGCCGCCACCTGATGTCCTTGGGTTTCAGCGTGGCGGAGGCGATGGACACCGCCCAGCGCGGCATGGGGCTGGACTGGCCCACCAGTCTGGCGCTGATCACCCGCAGCGTCGAGCAGGCGCGTGATTTCCCCGGCGTGACGGTCGCGGGCGGCGCCGGCACCGATCACCTGACCGATTTCCGTGGGCTGCGTCTGGAGGATGTGATCAACGCCTACGAGGAGCAGGTGTCAGCGATTGAGGCGTGTGGCGGGCGGCTGATCCTGATGGCGAGCCGGGCGCTGGCCGCCGTGGCGCGTGGGCCGGAGGATTATCTACGTGTCTATGACACGGTGCTGCGGCAGGTGCGCGAGCCGGTGATCCTGCACTGGCTGGGCGAGATGTTTGACCCGGCGCTGAGCGGGTACTGGGGCAGCAGCCAGACCCGCGAGGCGATGGCGGCCTGCCTGTCGGTGATCCGTGACCATGCGGCGAAAGTGGATGGCATCAAAATCTCCCTGCTCGACAAGGAGAAAGAGATCGAGATGCGCCGCCAGTTGCCAGAGGGGGTGAAGATGTACACCGGGGATGATTTTAACTACCCGGAGCTGATCGCGGGCGATAGCGAAGGCTACTCCCACGCGCTGCTTGGCATCCTTGACGCCATCGCCCCGGCGGCCTCGGCGGCACTGAATGCGCTGGCACAGGGCGACCGCGCGCAGTATGAGCGCATCCTCGCCCCGACGCTGCCGCTGGCACGCCACATCTTTGCCGCGCCCACCCAGTACTACAAAGCTGGCATCGTGTTCCTCGCCTGGCTGAACGGCCACCAGCACCACTTCTCCCTGCTGGCGGGCATGGAGAGCGCCCGCAGCCTCCGCCACTACTGCCAGTTGTTCCGGCTGGCCGATGAGGCGGGCCTGCTGGAGCAGCCGGAACTGGCCGCTGAGCGCATGGCCCGCTTTGGCAGCGTCCACGGTCTGTAAACTCCAACGCCTTCCGTAACAGGAAGGCGTCTTTTTTCAACCAGTTCCCGTTTTTGTTTAACCTAGGTTTAACTTTTCTTTGATAGCTTGCTAAGAGTTTTATCCAAGAATAAACAAATTCGAAACATCCGATTCTCCTTTTTGTGCGCGATCGTCAACCAATGTGGTTATCCCATGAATAGAAAAGATGCCTTATCGGGCCTCAACGTGACGCTGTCACGTCGGCAGGTGCTGTTTGCTGGCCTCGTGATGGCGGCTGGCACTGCGCTTACCTCGGCCCTGCCCGCCTTTGCGCTGCCTGTCAGCAACGGATCGTTTGCCAACTTCATGGCACTCTCACGCCTGTTGGTCAACCACCAGCTTGATGAGGGCGTTGGCCTGCGGATGATGGCCCAACTGGAGCAGGAGCAGCCCGCACTGGCAAGCGCGGTCAGCCAGATCCTCGCCATCGCCACGGCGCACAATGCCACCACTGTTGAAGAGTTCTTTCCGGCCATCCCGGAGGGCAAGCTGAAGGCGCTGGCCCACACCATTATTTTCGGTTGGTATACCGGTTGCCTAAGCCCTAAGCGCGGCGTGAAAGCCTTCGCTTTTGAGCAGGCGCTGACCTACCACACCACGCTGGATGTGATCACCATTCCCTCCTATGGGATCAGTGGCCCCAATAATTGGAGCCGGCCCAATGCGCCGGTCGCCGCCATGCCCCGTTTTTGATCCCTTTTGAGACAAGTTCATTATGGCAATCCCTTCTGAATCAACCGTGGTGATCGTCGGCACCGGCGTGGTGGGTGTGGTGATCGCGGAACAGCTTCTGGACGCTGGCATTCCAGTGCTGATGCTGGAAGCTGGCCCGCGTGTGCCGCGCGCCGAGATCGTTGAGAACTACCGCAACCTGCCGCTGGCCGCCAAAGGCAACCCCATTGAGTGCTATCCGTCGCGTGACTGGGCACCGCACCCGGAACCGGCCGGTGCTGGCAAGGGCTATCTCCAGCTCTCCGGGGCGGACTCCTACGCCCAGAGCTACGTGCGTTACGCCGGTGGTTCCACCTGGCACTGGGCTGGCACCTGCTGGCGATTGACGCCAGCGGACATGCAGCTCCACTCGCGCTATGGCGTGGGCCGTGACTGGCCGTTTGAGTACGCCACGCTGGAACCTTACTACGCGCGCGCCGAGCATAAACTTGGCGTCTGCGGGCCGGACGATCCGGCCCTCCAGTGGCCACCGCTGCGCTCCCGCCCTTACCCGATGCCCGCGCTGCCCTTTGGGCCGGGCGAGGCGCGCTTCACCGAGGTGGTGAAGGAGCTGGGCTACCACAACATCCCGTGTGCGCAGGCGCGCAACAGCGGTATGCCCTATGATGACCGCCCGGCCTGCTGCGCCAACAATAACTGTGTGCCAGTCTGCCCGGTCGGCGCGAAGTATGACGCCGCCACCGCGCTCAGCCGACTGGAGGCCAAAGGCGCGGTGATTGTGGAGAACGCCGTGGTGTGGCGGGTGGAGACCAACGCCCGCAACCAGATTGAGGCGGTGCACTACTACGATCCGCAGAAGCAGAGCCACCGCGTGACCGGCAAACTGTTCGTGCTGGCCTGCAATGGCCTGGAGAACCCCAAGCTGCTGCTGATGTCCGCCGATGCGCGCAACCCGAACGGGCTGGCCAACAGCTCCGACCAAGTGGGTCGCAACATGATGGATCACCCACAGATCACCATGACGGTGACGCTCGAGGAGCCGTACTGGGCTGGCGTTGGCCCAGTGGTCAACAGCGGCATCATGGAGACTTCGCAGGGCGACTTCCGCTCGGAGCATGCCGGGGCCTACTTCCGCTTCAACAACTTCGCCCGCAATCGCTTCGTCACCTTTGACGCCCTGAAGAAGGGGCTGGTGGGCAAGGCGTTGGATGAGGAGATCCGCCGCATGACCGCCTGTACCGCCGACATCGTGGCGGCCCATGAGATCCTGCCGGATGCCAACAACCGCCTGACGCTCTCCAGCCAGAAAGATTGGCTCGGCCTGCCGAAACCGGCCATCCACTATGATGTGGGCGACTACGTGCGCCGCTCGGCGCGTGACTACTCGCTGCCGATTGCCCGCAACATCGCCGCCGCGATGGGCGCGACGGACATGGCCTTCTCCAAGCAGTTCAACCAGAGCAAGCACATCATGGGCGGCACCATCATGGGGCTGGATCCGGCCACCTCGGTCGTGGATGCCGATTGCCGCGCCCATGACCACCGCAACCTGTTCCTGCCGGGCGGCGGCGCAATGCCGAGCACCGCCTGCGGCAACAGTACCCTGACAATGGTGGCGCTGGCCTTCAAGGCCGCCGACGCACTGGTGGCGCAAGCCAGGGAGGCCGTATGACGCGCCGCCTTCCCCGCCTGTTACCAGCCGCCCTGCTGATCAGTGGACTGGCCGCGCTGATGCCAGCGCAAGCCGCGCCGGATGCCCAGTTATTGCAACAGGGCGAGTATCTGGCGGTGGCCTCAGACTGCACCGCCTGCCATACCGCCACTGCCGACAAGCCCTTCGCCGGCGGCAAGGTGATCGCCTCGCCGGTGGGCGAGATTATCTCCACCAACATCACCCCCTCCACGCGGGATGGCATTGGCGGCTACAGTGAGCAGCAGTTCTCGGATGCGCTGCGCAATGGCATCCGCGCCGATGGTGCCCGGCTCTACCCAGCGATGCCCTACACCGCCTACGCCACGCTGACGGATGAGGACATCCACGCGCTCTACACCTACTTTATGCAGGGAGTGAAGCCGGTGGACGCGCCCGTACCCGAGACGCGGCTGCCCTTCCCGCTCAACCTGCGGCTCTCAATGGCGGTGTGGAATGCGCTGTTCCTCAAGACACCGGGCTACCAGCCCGATCCGGCCCACTCGGCCAGTTGGAACCGTGGCCGCTACCTGGCCGAGGGCGCGGCACACTGCGCCACCTGCCACACCCCGCGCGGCTTTTTGATGCAGGAGAAGGAGAGTGAGGCGTTGACCGGCGCGCAGGTCGGGCCGTGGTACGCGCCGAACATCACCGCCGATCCGGTCAGCGGCATTGGCCAGTGGTCGCGGCAGGAGTTGGTTACCTACCTGCACACCGGGCGCGTGGTGGGCAAGGCGCAGGCCGCTGGCAGCATGGCGGAAGCGATTACCCACAGCTTCCACTACCTGACCGATTCGGATCGCGCCGCCATCGCCGAGTATATCCTCAGCGTGCCGGACACCACCGCCACGGCGGGGGCGTCGCGCTTTGGGCAGGGAGAGCCGGGCAACCCGCTCGCCGCCTACCGTGGACAGCCCTTCAATGCCGCCACCGACGAGGAGGGCGCACGCCTCTTCTCCGGCAACTGCGCCTCCTGCCACGGCAGCCACGGGCAGGGCACGCCAGATGGCTACTACCCCAGCCTCTACCACAATGCCGCTACCGCTGACGTCAATCCCTCCAACCTGATTGCCGCCATCCTGTATGGCGTGGAGCGCGAGACGCAGGAGGGCAAGGTGCTGATGCCGCCGTTTGGCGACCAACCGAACGCCCTCAACCACCTGAGCGACCAGCAGGTGGCGACGCTCTCCACCTGGCTGCTGAAACAGTATGGCCACGGTGGCCACGCGGTCAGCGCGGCGCAGGTGGCAGAGATCCGCGCCGGTGGGCCAGCCTCGCCGCTGGTGTGGCTGGCGCAACTGGGCGTCGGGGTAGGCGCGTTGGCAGTGGCGACGGTGGCCTTCCTGCTGTGGCGTCGCCGCACGCGCCGGACGCTCTGAACCTTTTTCGCCGCTGGCCTTCGCCAGCGGCTTTTTTGTGAGAATGTTTGTAATGACTGACTACACACGCAGGCGCGTGATCAAGATGGCTGGCGTTTTGGCGCTGACCACGCTGGCGGGCGAAGTGCTGTGCCTGCCAAGCCTCCAGGCTGCCATGCCAGCGCGCACCGCCGCCGGGCTGGCGGACTTTACCCAGCTCTCCCAACAACTGACGATGAACGCGGCGCTTGATGACGCGGTGGCACAGGCGCTGTTCACGGCGCTGGCGCTCAACCGGCCACGGCTGGCGGATGAGCTGGCGGCGCTGGCCTCCCTGCTAACGGCCCAGCCGACCCTGCTGGAGCAGCCGCTGCTGGCCTTCCCGGCCGGGCATGAGGCTGAGGCCGCGACGGCCAAGGCCATCCTCACCGGCTGGTATACCGGCGTGGTCGGCAAGGGCAATCAGGCCATCTATGTCACCTACGTCAATACCCTCGCCAATCAGGCAGTCAGCGACACGCTGGTACCGCCGAGTTTCTCCTACGGCCCGTGCGGCAGTTGGGCAAAACAACCTTAAAATAAGAGCAATTGTCACATGAGTAACAACCTTTCTGCCGACGTGGTCGTGATTGGCGCGGGCGTCTGCGGCTCGCTACTGGCCACCCGACTGGCCAATTCCGGCAAACGCGTGCTAATGCTGGAGTCCGGCCCACGGGTGGGCCGCGCGGAGCTGGTGGAGCGTTTCCGCGCCTCCGCCTTCAAGTCTGACTTTATGTCGCCTTACCCCTTTTCGCCGCAGGCACCGCACCCGCGTTATACGCCGGAGCCGAACGGCTACCTGCATCAGGCCGGGCCACACCCCTTCAACGCGCAGTACATTCGGATGCTGGGCGGCACCAGCTGGCACTGGGCGGCGCAGCTGTGGCGCTTCGTGCCCAATGATTTCCGCCAACAGACGCAGTATGGCGTCGGCAAGGATTGGCCGATCGGCTATGACGAGCTGGAACCGTACTACTATCAGGCCGAAGTGCTCGCCGGGGTCGGTGGCTCGCCAGAGAATGGATCGCCGCGCGCCAAACCCTTCCCGATGGAGCGCGTGCCCGCTTCCTGGCTGCAACAGCGCGTCACCGAGCGCCTCGCGCCCGATTTCCAGGTGCTGGATGACAGCACCGGGCGTAACAGCCGCAGCTATGATGGCCGCCCGGCCTGCTGTGGCAACAACAACTGTATGCCGGTCTGCCCGATTGACGCCCAGTACCACGGCGGCATTGCCGCGGCCCACGCCGAACAGGCCGGGGTGGAGGTGGTGACGCAGGCGGTGGTCTACAAGCTGGAGCATGACAGCCAGGGCCGCATCACGGCGGCGCACTACTACGACTGGGAGAAGGTGAGCCACCGGGTCACCGGCCAGACCTTCGTGCTGGCGGCCAACGCCATCGAGACGCCGAAACTGCTGCTGATGTCCACCAGCGACCGCTTCCCGCAGGGCATCGCCAACGCCCGCGACAACGTTGGCCGCAACCTCACCGACCACCCGGCCATCGGCATCACCTTTGATGTGGATGAGCCGATCTGGCCCGGCCGTGGCCCGGTCAGCCCCTGCTCCATCGGCCAGTTCCGCGACGGTGCCTTCCGTGCCGACCATGCGCCGTTCCGCATCGACATCTCCAACGCCTCACAGGTCGCCTCCGTGACCAAGGAGCTGTTGCAGGAGGGTTACTACGGCAAGAAATTGGAGGAGGAGATCCAGTTCCGCGCCGCCCGCCGCCTCAGCATCAAGAACGCGCTGGAGCAGCTTCCCGATCCCAACAACCGCGTGACGCTCAGTGACCAGCGTGACGCGCTCGGCCTGCCAACGCCCAGCCTGCACTGGGACGTGGATGACTATGTGAAAAAAGGCACCGAGGTGGTGCACCAGTGCTACGACCAGATCGCGGCGCGACTGGGCGGCAGCCACATCAAGCACAGCAAGGCGGGGGCGTTCTCCAACCGCCAGCACATCACCGGCACCCTGTCGATGGGCCATGATCCGGCCACCAGCGTCACAGATAGCTGGGGGCGCGCCCATGACCATGAGAACCTCTACATGGCTGGCACCGGTGTGATGCCGACGGTAGGCACCTGTAACGTGACCCTGACGGCGATGGCGCTGGCATTGCGCACCGCCGACCACATTCTGGAGGTGACGCGTCATGGCTAACTCCTGGATCTCTGCCCTGCCGCTCAGCGTCCTCTGCCTTGGCATCGGCGCGGCGCAGGCCGCCGACACCCCTTCACCGGAGCTGATCGCGCGTGGCGAATATCTGGCGATTGCCGGTGACTGTGGTGCCTGCCATACCGAGGCCAATCATCCCGCCTTTAGCGGCGGCCACCCGATTGCCAGCCCGCTGGGCACCATCTACAGCACCAACATCACCCCGTCAGTGCAGGCCGGGATTGGCGGCTATAGCCAGACCCAGTTCGCGGACGCGGTTCGCCTTGGCATTCGCGCCGATGGCAGCCACCTCTATCCGGCGATGCCCTACACCGCCTATGCCAAACTGACGGACGAGGACATGGCCGCGCTCTACGCCTACTTTATGCATGGCGTCGCGCCGGTGGAGAGCCAGCCTGAGAAGACCGCGCTGCCCTTCCCATTCAACCTGCGCTTCTCAATGGCGGCCTGGAACCTGCTGTTCCTTGACACCACGCCGTTCACGCCCGATCCACAGCAGTCCGCGGCCTGGAACCGTGGGGCCTATCTGGTGCAGGGGCTGACGCACTGTAGTACCTGCCACACCCCACGCAACGTGCTGATGGCGGAGAAGGGATCGCAGGCGCTGGCTGGCGCTTCCCTCGGCACCTGGTACGCACCGGACATCACTACCGCTGGCCTGCATGACTGGAACCGCGACATGCTGGTCACCTACCTGAAGACCGGCCACGCCAGCAATGGCGCGACAGCGGGCGGCCCGATGCTGGAGGCGATCGACAAGAGCTTCACGCGCCTGACGCCTGAGGATCGTCAGGCCATCGCCACCTACCTGCTGCCGGAGCGCGCGGCCGCGGTGCCTGCTACGCCAGTCAATCACCGTATTCATGGCGATGACACGCCAGCCGCCCTCGCGGCGTTGGGCGCTGGCGGGCGCATCTACCGCGATAACTGCGCCGCCTGTCATGGCCTGCATGGCGAGGGCCTGCGCGGCCTGCCAGCGCTGGCCGGTCACCCGGTGCTGGACAAGCCCACTACCGACAATGTCGCGATGGCGGTGCTGGAGGGGGTGTGGCCAGAGGAGGGCCAGGGGATGCCGGGCTTTGCCCATGAGCTGACGGACAGCCAGGTGGCAGAGGTCACCAACTATGTGGTGGGCACCTTTGGCCACAGTGACGTGACGCTCAATGCGGATCGGGTCGGGGAGTTGCGACAGGGTGGCGCGGCTTCGCCGCTGATGCTGCTGGCGCGCGGCGGGATGGCGCTGGCGGGCGTGATAGCCGCCGTCGTGCTGTTCCGGCTCTGGCGTCGCCAACGTTAACCGGTGGCTGGGGCATCGCAAGGTGCCCTGAGGGTATCCGTTACCCGTGGTGGGGCGTCGGGGCGGGGTTCGCTCCGCTCCAGGCGTCCTGACGGTCAGCCTGGCAGCCCTGTTCGGCAAGGGGGTAACGGATAATTTTGTACTGCCGATCTACAGACTCAGCGGGCTATAGTGGGTATCACCGATGGTGACCGCCCCCGCTGTTTCAGCCATCAACATGTGAACTTTGCTTTCACACTTCGCCAGCTCTTTGTATCCCTTCGGGCTGACCGCAATCAAACCGCCATCACTTGCCATAAAACGCCAACGCCACTCACCGTTTTTGCATAGATAGATATAGAAATAGGGAATGGAATGCATCACGACCTCCTTATATCTTCACCTTGCCTAAACTGCGCAAGTAAAACGGTCTTTTTAGCATACGTGCTCCCCCTCCATTTTCCCCATCACATGGCCGACAAATGAGGACAGTGGGAAATCATGAGGAACCCCTGCCCGCGACACCGCTTGCCACTGCGGAGAGATGAGAAAACATGAGGCGGGGCAGCGGCGTGGTGCAATCGCGCCACATTGGCTGATTCATCAACTATTCTTATGCAGGTGGCGTTGGTTTCGATGCGAAGGGACAAACCGGTGCCAATCTTGCGGCAGCCGCCGCACCGTTGACCTGAGGGAGCGATGCATGAACCATTATGTATGTTCAACCTGTGGTACTTCCTACCCCGCCGTGCACACTGCCCCGGCGCATTGCCCGATTTGTGAGGATGAGCGCCAGTGGGTGCCGCCGGGTGGGCAGACGTGGAGCACCTCGGAGCAGATCGACCAAAGCCACGCCCACGCCTGGGCGCTGCACGAGCCGGGGCTGTTCAGCCTGCACCCCACCCCGGAGCTGGGCATCGGCCAGCGCGCCTTCCTGCTGCGCACCCCGGCTGGCAACGTGCTGTGGGACTGCACCGCCCTGCTGGATGACGCCACTAAGGCGCTGGTGGAGAGCCTCGGCGGGCTGGCGCACATTGCCGTCTCCCACCCGCACTACTACACCCGGATGCAGGACTGGAGCGCCGCCTTTGGCGATGCGCCGATCCACCTGCACGCCGCCGACCGCGCATGGGTGGTACGTCCCAGCCCGGCCATCCGTTTTTGGAAGGGCGAAACGCTGGAGCTACTGCCGGGCGTGCAACTGGTCTGCCTCGGCGGCCACTTTCCCGGCGCGACGGTGCTGCACTGGAGCGACAGCCACGACCGCAACGGCGTACTGCTGTGCGGCGACACCCTGCAAATCACCCCCGACGGCGAGCGCATCTCCTTTATGTGGAGCTACCCCAACCTGCTGCCGCTCGGCGTCACCGATGTCAGCCACATCGGCACCCGGCTCGAGGCGATCCCTTTCAGCCGCATCTATGGCGCTTTCCCCGGTCAGCAGGTCAAGGCCGACGGCAAGAAGATCGTACAGCGGGCAGTGAAGCGTTATATCGAACTGCTGAAGTAGCGGGGCCGACAGATGAGGTTTTTCATGTAACCGAGCGACCTTATGCACCTTAAAACGTGCACTAAGCCGTTAATGTCCGTTTTAAGGTGCAATGGGCCAGCGAGCTGGCCCGAAGATATTAATGGGAGGCGGGGGCGGTTTGGGGCATTGTCTTGCCCTGTCCGCCGAGGAAGCGGGCGCGCCAGGGTTTCAGCACCCACATCGCGAGGGCGGCGGTGATGAAGTCGAGGGAGATGGCGCAGCCGAAGACGATGTCCCAGCCGCCGCTGCGTTGGTAGATCAACGCCGCCAGCGGCCCGCCGAAGATGGAGCCGACGCCCTGCGCCATATAGAGCCAGCCGTAGTTGCTGGTGGCGTGGCGGGTGCCGAAGGTGTCCGTCAGGGTCGAGGGGAAGAGCGAGAAGATCTCACCCCAGCCGAAGAACACCAGCCCGGAGAGCAGTACGAACAGCACCGGATCGTGGCGGCACATCAGCCAGAGCGTCATCGCCACGCCCTCCAGCGCGAAGGCCCAAAACATCATCTTCTCCCGACCAATGCGATCGGAGATATAGCCGCACAACGGGCGGGTCAGGCCGTTGGTGAAGCGGTCAATGGTCATCGCCAACGGCAGCGCCGCCAGCCCGAACACCGTCACGCCGGTCATGCCGAAGTCCTGGGCAAAGATCGCCATCTGCGAGGTGACCATCAGGCCGGAGGTGGACATCATGGTCATCATCAAGAACATCAGCCAGAACAGCGGCTGGCGCAGCATCTCACGCGGGGCGAACTGCCGTTGCTGCGGCACCCCCTCCAGCCCGCTGCCTTGCTCCGCCTCGGCTGGCGGCAGGCGCAGGCCCTGACTGGCAAGGAACCCCACCGCCGCGAAGGCCAGCCCGAATAGCCAGAGGGTCTGCGTCAGGCCGTGGGCGGCCAGCGACTGGGAGATCGGGAAGGTGGTGATGATGGCACCCATGCCGTAACCGGCCGCCACCATCCCGGCCGCAAAGCCGCGCCGCTGCGGGAACCAGCGCACCATCAGCCCCACCACGCCGACATAGACAATGCCGGTGCCCAGCCCGCCCAACCCACCGTAGACCAGATAGAGCATCGGCAGGCTGGCGACCTGTGCGGTCAGCACCCAGCTCAGCCCGGCCAACAGCGTCCCGATGGAGATGAGCAGCCGCGGCCCAAAGCGATCAATCAACCGTCCCTGAAAGGGGGAGAAAAAGGTCTGGAGGATAATCAGCAGCGAGAAGGTGACCTGCAACTCCGCCAGCGGCACATTGAGCTGCGCGGCCAGCGGCTTGGTGAGCAGCGTCCAGACATACTGCGGGCTGGAGATGGCGGCCATGCAGACCAGCCCAAGGAGCAGTTGCAGCCATTTGGTGCGCGGGGCGACCTGAACGGGTAGTGAAAGTGCAGTCATGCTTATCGGTTCCTTACAAACAGCGGCCCGTCACGGGCCGCAAAGGGGAGATAAGCGAATAATGCAGAAAGCGTGCCAGCCCGTTAGCGCGCCAGTGCCGCCAGGCTCTTGTCGAGCGCGCCCACCAGCCAGTCGATGTCGCCGCTCTGGAACGCCAACGGCGGCCGCAGTTTCAGCACGTTGCCGTAGGGGCCAGCCACCGAGGTGAGTACCCGCTGCTCGCGCAGGCGCTCGGTGACATCCAGCGCCAGCGCTTTGTCCGGGGTTTTCGCCGCCCGGTCGCTGACCAGCTCAAAGCCGATGAACAGCCCCGCGCCGCGCACGTCGCCGACGCACTCATACTTCTCCGCCAGCCCCTGCAACTCGCGCAGCAGCTGCCCACCCACCGCCAGACTGTGCTGCTGCAACCGCTCCTCCTCTATCACCCGCAATACCGCTTGCGCGGCGGCGATGGCCACCGGGTTACCGCCAAAGGTGTTGAAGTAGGGGATGGTGTCGCTGAAAGCCGCCAGCACTTCGCTTTTTGCCAGCATCCCGGAGATCGGGATGCCATTGCCCATCGGTTTGCCGGTGGTGACGATGTCCGGCACGATGCCGTGGCGGGCGAAGCCCCAGAAGGCGTCACCGGTGCGGGCAAAGCCGGGTTGCACCTCATCGGCGATGTAGATGCCGCCGTTCTTGTGCACCACATCAATCACCGGTTGCAGGAAGCCCGCCGGGTTTGGCAATACGCCGTCCGAGGAGAAGATGGAGTCGGCGAGGAACCCGGCAAACTTGATGCCGTGCGCCGCCATGTCATCGATCTGCTGCTGGATCTGGCCAGCGAACCAGTGGCCGAGATCGGGGTCAGTGACGCGGTAGTAGTCTGGCGGCGGCACCAGCCGGGTGGTGGCCGCCAGCGGCTGGCCAGTGCCGAGCGCGGGCGACGCGCCGGAGGTCAGCTCGCTGGTGCCGTGGTACGCCTCCTGCGTCACGATGATGCCGGTGCCACCGCTGTAGGCCTTCGCCACGCGCATCGCCAGATCGTTGGCCTCGGAGCCGGTGCACATATACATGGCGCGGTCGATCTCTGGCGGCAGGGTGGCGAGCAGTGCCTCCGAGTAGTCGAGGATGTTCTGGTGCAGGTAGCGGGTGTGGGTGTTGAGCTGCTGCATCTGGGCGGTCACTGCCTCCACCACCGCCGGGTGGCAGTGGCCGATGCTGGCGACGTTATTGTAGACGTCGAGATACTGGTCGCCAGCCGCGTCCCACAGGTACTGCCCGCGCCCCTTCACCAGATGCACCGGCTTGCGGTAGAAGAGGCGGTAGGAGTCACCCAGCACCCGGCCGCGCTGCTCCGTCAGGCGGCGGGTCTCGCTGTCGAGCTGAGCGGCATGTTCCGCCCGGAAACTGTTGGTGTCCATGATGGTTGAACGTGTAGCCATAATGTTCCCTTCTCCTGCTTGGCGGGGCGCGCCCCGCCGTCTCAATGATGGATGTCAGGCGGCCTGACGGTTAATCCTGGGTCAGCATACGGTCTTTGGGCGCGCTGGCGCGCTGGGCGTGGGTCAGGCGGAAGTAGCCGTAGCCGACCAGCATCAGGGCAATGAACAGCACTCCCACCTCGGTGTTGAACCAGAACATGGCGACCAGACAGCAGATCGCCAGCCCAAGCGCGATGCCCGGCACCAGCGGGTAGCCCGGCGCCCGGAATGGCCGCGCCAGCCCCGGCTCGCTGCGGCGCAGGCGGAACAGGCTCAGCATACTCATGATGTACATCACCAGCGCGCCGAACACCGCCAGGGTGATCATCGCCGCCGTCAGGCTCATGCCCTGCAAGTTGATGCGCCCATCCGCGAGGATGGCGAGGATGCCCACCGCGCCACCGGCCAGAATGGCGCGGTGCGGGGTAGAGAAGCGTGACAGCCGCGCCAGCGAGGGCGGCAGGAAGCCAGCGCGGGCCAGCGCAAAGCCCTGCCGCGAGTAGCCGAGGATAATGCCGTGGAAACTCGCCACCAGCCCGAACAGCCCGATCCACACCAGCATATGCATCCAGCGCGAATCATTCCCTACCACGCGTTTCATCGCCTGCGGCAGTGGGTCGTTGATGTTGGCGAGGCTGCCCCAGTCGCCGACGCCGCCAGCCATCACCATCACGCCGACGGCCAGCACCACCAGCGTCAGGATGCCCGCGATGTAGGCGCGCGGGATGGTGCGTACCGGGTCTTTGGCCTCCTCGGCGGCCATCGCGGTACCCTCAATCGCCAGGAAGAACCAGATGGCAAACGGGATGGCGGCAAAGATGCCGGAGAGTGCCTGCCACGAGAAGTGGTCGGCCCCGGCCCAGCCGTGGCTGGTGAAGTGCGCCATGCTGAAGTTCGGCGACACCACGCCCATGAACACCAGCAGCTCCACCACCGCCAGCACCGTCACCAGCAGCTCAAACATCGCCGCCAGTTTCGCGCCCAGGATATTCAGCGTCATAAACACCAGATAGGCGCCGATGGCCGCATAGCGCGGCTCCAGCGCCGGGTACTGGATATTGAGGTAGGCGCCGATGGCCATCGCAATCGCCGGCGGGGCGAAGACGAACTCAATCAGCGTCGCCATGCCCGCGATGAAGCCGCCGGTCTCGCCCCATGCACGGCGGCTATAGGCGAACGGCCCGCCCGCGTGGGGAATGGCGGTGGTCAGCTCGGTGAAGCTGAAGATAAAGCAGCCATACATGGCGGCGATGATCAGGGTGGTGACCAGAAAGCCCAGCGTACCGGCCACGCCCCAGCCGTAGCTCCAGCCAAAATATTCGCCGGAGATTACCAGCCCGACGGCAATGCTCCACAGGTGCCAACTGCCTAACGTGGGTTTTAACTGACTCATTGTGCGACTCCGGAATGGACGGGATGGCTACGATAATGCACGCCTGTCAGCGTGCCGACTTGACCGCAGCGCGCCTGCCGCCCTCCCCTAAAGTCAACTTTGCCCCGGCTGCCGCTTTTTTGCGCCCTGCGGTCAACTTCCCGCGCCCCACGGTCAGGTAAGCGCACGGCCCCACGCCGCATCCTAACGCCATCAACCGTGAGGAGACGCCTATGACCGCCCAACAGTATGACTCGCTGGACAACGCCGCCCTGATCCGTTTGGCCGGGCAGGCGCTGGCCAGTTGCCCCCATCTGGACTCACCCCGGCCGGCACTGTTCTGCCGCTCGGAGAATGCCACCTTCCAGGTGACCGATGCCCACGGCACGCGCTATGCGCTGCGCATCCACCGCCCCAACTACCACCAGCAGCAGGAGATTGAGAGTGAGTTGCAGTGGCTGGATGCGCTGCGCGCGGCTGGCATTGAGGTGCCATTCGCCCACCGCAACGGCGCGGGCGAGCGGGTCATTCCGCTGCGCACCGATGCGGGCGAGACGCGCTACGCGGTGCTGTTTGACTGGATCGCCGGTGAAGTGTTGCAAAGCGATATCAGCCGGGTGTCGCGCGCCGACTTTATCGAACTGGGACGTACCACCGCCCGGCTGCACCAACACAGCCGCCAGTGGCAGCGCCCGGCAGGCTTCCGGCGCTTGCGCTGGGATCACGCCACCATGACCGGCGCAACCGGCCACTGGGGTGACTGGCGCGCCGCGCCGGGGCTGGCGGCGGCGGATATCCCACTGGTGGAGCGGGCGCAACGCCAGGCGGGCGCGGCGCTGGCGGCCTTCGGCGAGGGGCCAGACCGCTTCGGCCTGATCCATGCCGATTTGCGGCTGACCAATTTGATGCGCCACCAGCAGCAGACGCGGGTGATTGACTTCGATGACTGCGGTTTCGGCTGGTATCTGCACGATCTGGCGGCGGCGATCAGCTTTGTCGAGCATCACCCGGATGCCCCCAACTGGGTGGAGGGGTGGCTGGAGGGCTACCAGCAGCTCTGCCCGCTGACGCCGGAGGAGCGGGCAATTATCCCGGCGATGCTGATCCAGCGCCGCATCCAGCTGCTGGCGTGGGTCGGTTCCCATGCGGAGACGGAGCAGGCCCGCTCGCTGGGCGCGGACTGGGCGCAGCAGAGCGTGCGCCTCTGCCGACTCTACCTCTCCCAGCAGTGCCTGCCGGTGGGGGCGGCAGAGGCGGCGGCCTGATTCAGGCGGGCGTGCCCACTTGTGGTGCAACAAGACGCGCATGGGCGCGGGTGATCGCCCGCCCCATGCACTCCTTGGCTGGCACGGTTTTTGCTGTATTCCTGTCAGATCCCTTTTTGACAGGAGCACGCCATGAACCTTGCCGAGGCGCTTACCCATCCCGACACCTTTCCTGCCCTTGCCCAACCGGCCTTTTCCGGCCATCAGGGCATTTTGGCCGCCGCCGCCAGTGGGCTGGAGGCATTTATCGCCCGGCAGGGTGGCGACCCGGAGCGTGTGCTCGGCGTGTGCCACATCCCGCCCTCCCTGCTCAACCAGCCGACCCAAAGCCTGACGCTGCCCGGTTACTGCCGGGTGATGGAGGAGGCCGCGCGCCAGACTGGCTTTGACAACTTTGGCCTGCACTATGGTTTGCAGTTCAAGCCACAGCAACTCGGCCTGCTGGGCTATGTCGGGCTGTGCTCCGCCACGGTCGGGCAGGCGCTGCACAATGTGGCATTCGCCTTTCCCTGGCACCAGCACGCCACCCTCACCCGGCTGGTGGAGCTGGAGGGGTGCGTGCGTTTTGACTACCAGATCCGCCACGGCGCGATTGTCTCCCAGCGGCAGGACGCCGAACTGACCATGGGCATGGTGCTGAACCTGCTGCGCCATGCGCTGGGGCCACAGTGGTCGCCCAAAGAGGTGCACTTTGAGCACCCACGGCCTGAGAACTGGCACGAGCACTGCAAATACTATGACGCGCCGGTCTACTTCGACCAGCCGGTTAACTCACTGTTTATCCCGCGCGCCGACCTGCTACGGCCAATGCCCGAGAGTGACCCGGTGCTGCTGATGGTGATGCAGGATGCGATGCGGCGGCTCAACCAGAGCAGCCAGCCGCTCTCCGTGGTGGAGCAGGCGCGCTCCGCCGTGCGCCAGCACCTGCCGCAGGGTGAGCCGGTGTTGGAACAGGTGGCGGAGGCGCTCGGCATGTCCGGCGGTTCGCTGCAACGGCGGCTGGGCGAGGCGTCGCTTAACTTCAGCCGACTGGTGGAGGGCGTGCGCCAGGAGCTGGCGACCCACTATCTGGCGCAGCGCCACCTGCCCATCTCCGAACTGGCGTTCCTGCTGGGTTATTCCGAAGTCAGCGCCTTCTCGCGCGCCTTCCGCCGCTGGTTCGGCAGCAGCCCGCGCGCCTGGCGCCAGCAGTGCCCGCCTGCCTGAGCGGCGGGCCGCTTTTTTCCTCATCGCCCCAGCTAACTTGCCGCGCCTGCTACACTTTTAGGGATTTCACCACAGAGTGCCGCTTACAGGCACCCCGGTTTAACTCTGGACGATGAGGATAGAGGTTATGGATTTTTTAGGCTGGACAGCGGCGACAGGCGGGTTGCTGTTGCTGATGTCATTGGCATCAGGGTGGATTAACCGCAGCCCGGTCAGCACTTTCGGGTTGTATCTGGCGGCAGGCATCGCCTGTGGCCCCTGGGTGTTCAACTTGTTGCGCATCGACGTGGTCGATCACTCGGTGCTGGTGGGGCGGGTAACGGAGATTGCGATGGCCGCCTCGCTGTTTATTACCGGCCTGAAGCTGCGGCTGCCGTTCAAGACGCGCAGTTGGCGGATGGGCGCGCGGCTGGCCTTCCCGGCGATGGTGCTGACGGTGGGCGGCGTGACGCTGGCGGCGCACGCCATGCTCGGCTTTAGCTGGCCGCTGTCGCTGGCCTTTGGCGCGATTGTCGCGCCGACCGATCCGGTGCTGGCCAGCTTGATCTCGGTGAATGACGCCAGCGACAACGATGACCTGCGCGTGGCGCTCTCCAGCGAGGCGGGCATGAATGATGGCTCGGCGCTGCCGTTCCTGATGCTGGCGTTGATGCTGATGGCTTCCAGCGGCGACCTGACGCTGGCGGAGTGGGGCCACTGGGCGCTGGTGGATGTGCTGTGGGCGGTGGCTGGCGGTCTGGGCATCGGTTTTGGCATGGGCCGACTGATTGGCCTGCTGGCGACCCTGCTGCGCAGCAAGCAGCGTGACGTGGCACCGAATGATTTTCTGGCGCTGGCGCTGATCGCCCTGAGCTACGCCGCCGCGCAGGGTCTGGGCGCGTCCGGCTTTTTGGCGGCCTTTGCCGCTGGCGTCGGCCTGCGGCGGGCCGAGGTGGTGGTGATCAACCGCCATCCGCCCGATGAGGTCAGTGATCATGACGCCTACCCACCTGCCGAGGAGCTGGTGAACCCCAACCGGCGGCATATGATCGATGACGGCGGCCCGGCCAAGTCGGTGGGGCTGGTGGTGGGCGACGCGCTGGCCTTTGGCGACATCATGGAGCGCATCTTTGCCGCTGGCATCGTGATTGTGCTGGGCATCACGCTGGCGCAGCACTGGCACTTCCAGGGGCTGCTGATGGCGGCGGTGCTGTTTATTGTCATCCGCCCGCTGTCGGTCTACCTCGTCAGTATCGGCTCGGAGATGCCAGCGCTGCGGCGCTGGCTGATTGGCTGGCTCGGCATCCGTGGCATCGGCAGCATCAACTACATCGCCTACGCCTATACCCACGGGCTGGGCAACAGCCCGGACGCCACCCGCATGGTGGACATCGCCTTTACGGTGATTGCCGCCAGTGTGATCGTGCACGGCGCCACCGTCACGCCGTTGCTGAACCTGCGGCAGGCGCGGCGCGCGGCGGCAGAGGAGCGCGCCCGGCAGATTGATGAGGAGCGTGAACGGGAGGAGCAGGCACGACAGGAGGCACGACAGGAGGCCTGTGAGACCCGGCAGCACGAGGAGATGGAGAGCGAAAGCGAGGCACAGGCGCGGCAGGAGGCACAGCAGGATGCCTGTGAGACTCGGCAAAAGGATGAAAAATAGTGCAGCCCCGCGCCTTTTCTTGCGTTCCACGTTACTCTGATCCTCTCTTACCCAGTACTGAGGCGTGAAACCATGGAACATCAAACTATAAAACGTATCGCGGCTTTTTCAGATGGCGGACAGGGCGGCAACCCGGCGGGTGTACTGATCGCGGAAACCCTGCCCGGTGAGGCGGAGATGCAGCGCATCGCCGCCGAGGTGGGCTACTCGGAGACCGCATTCCTCGCGCCCCATGAGGATGGCTGGCGGGTACGCTACTTCGCGCCAGAGATCGAGGTGCCCTTCTGCGGCCACGCCACCATTGCCGCCGGTGCGGCGCTGGCGGAGCAGTTCGGCGGCGGCCGCTACCGTCTCTACCTTAACAATGGCGATATCAGCGTGGAGGGCGAGATACAGCAGAGTCTGGCCGCCGCCAGCCTGCAATCGCCGCCAACCCGCAGCGAGCCAGTGCCGGAGGCATTGCTGGCGGAGGCGCTGGCGCTGTTTGGCTGGCATGAGAGCGATCTGGACACCCGCCTGCCGCCAGCGATGGCCTACGGCGGTGCGAGCCACCTGATCCTGCCGGTGCGCCACCGCGCGACGCTGAAGGCGATGCAGTACGATCAGGCGCAGGGCAAGGCGCTGATGGAGGCGCACGGCATCACCACGTTCTGTCTGGTACATGCCGAAAGCCCAACCCGCTTCCATGCGCGTAACCCGTTTGCCATCGGCGGGGTGTATGAAGATCCGGCCACCGGCGCGGCGGCGGCAGCGCTCGGCGGTTACCTGCGTGATCGCCAGTGGCCGCACCACGGCGAGGTGGAGATTATTCAGGGCGAGGATATGGGCGCACGCTCCCTGCTGCGCATCCAGATCAGCGACCAGCCGGGCGGCAGTATCCGCGTCTCTGGCACCGCCCGCACCATCAGCTAACCCGGCTCGCGGCGCGCCTCCGGGCCAAAGGCCTCGCGTAGGAAGGCGGTGAACGCCGCCACCGCGCGCGGCACTTGGGCGCTCCAGGGGCGCAGGATGTAGAGGCTGTCGGCAAAGGCCCCCACCGGCCGCCACGCTGGCAGCAACGGCGCCAGCGCCCCGCTCTCCAGCGCGGCGTGGGCGCTAAAATCCGGCAGCAGCGCGATGCCCATCCCAGCCACCGCCGCATCCCGGATCGACTCACTGTTGTTGGTGGCGAAATTGCCGCTGATGGGCACCGTCACCCGCTCGCCCCGCTCTCCCTGCGGCACAAACCCCCACTCCGGCAACTCCACGCCTCGCGGATAGTAGAGGCAGCGGTGCGCTGCCAGCGCCTGCGGTGTCTCGGGTGTGCCGTGGCGGCGCAGGTACTCGGGCGCGGCCACTACCAGCGTGCGGGTGGCGCACAGCCGGTGGGCAACGTGGGTCTCCGGCAGGCTGTCGCTGTGGCGGATCGCCAGGTCATACCCCTCCGCCGCCAGCGACACCAGCCGGTCGCTCACCTCCAGCTGGACGCGTACCTGCGGGTAGCGCGCCATAAACTCAATGATGTGCGGCACCAGCTGCTGGCGGGAGAAGGCCACCGGCGCGGTGACGCGCACCAGCCCACGCAGCGGCCCCTGCGCGTCACGCACGCTAATAAAGCTCTGCACAATCTGCGAGAGCGGCGCCTTTAGCTCCTCCACCAGTTTCTGGCCAGCGCTGGTCAACTGCATGGTGCGCGTGGTGCGCCGCACCAGCGGCACGCCAGCCAGATGCTCCAGCTCCTTGATCTTCTGGCTGACGGCCGCCTTGCTCACCTCCAGCCGCTCCGCCGCGCGGGTGAAACTGCCCTGCTCCGCCAGCACTGACAGCCAGTGCAGGTGCGTCCAGAGGGCATCGGGTTTTAGCTCTTTCATCGGCATTGTTCAAAATAGTGAATAATCATTTCAAGCATAGCGCTTTTTCCCACCGCCGTATTGCCTTAGTCTGATCCTCAGTGACGAGGCACGCCTCGTTGAAACCCGGATCGACCTGTGAGGTGAGCCATGCCATTATTGACCTTTGATATTCTCGAGGGACGCAGTGAACAACAGATTACCCAGATGCTGGACGCCGCCCATCGCGCAGTGCTGACCGCCTTTAAGGTACCAGAACGCGACCGCTACCAGATTGTTCACGAAAACAAGCCCTACCAGATGGTGATCCAGGATACCGGGCTGGGGATTGAGCGGACGGACAATATTGTGGTGTTACGGGTGTTTACCAGCCCGCGCAGCGAGGAGCAGAAGGCGCTGTTCCTGACCGAACTGTGCCGCGAACTGCATGAGCAGTGCGGCATTTTGCCGAGTGACGTGATGGTCTCATTTATCAGCAATACGCGCTCGGACTGGAGTTTCGGCAACGGCGTTGCGCAGTATGTGACTGGCGAACTCTAGGCATGAAAAAGGGACGGCGTACCGTCCCTTTTGGCGATCGGGCCACTTAACGCGCGCCGACAAACCCGCCGGTCTGGTGACGCCACAGGCGGGAGTAGAGGCCCTGCTCCCCCTGCAACTCGTCGTGGCTGCCCAGCTCGGCAATCTGCCCCTTCTCCATCACCACCAGTCGATCCATCTTGACGATGGTGGAGAGGCGGTGGGCAATCGCAATCACCGTTTTGCCCTTCATCAGCACGTTCAGGCTCTCCTGAATGGCCGCTTCCACCTCGGAGTCGAGGGCGGAGGTCGCCTCATCCATGATCAAAATGGGCGCATCCTTCAGCAGCACGCGGGCGATGGCGATACGCTGGCGCTGGCCGCCGGAGAGTTTCACGCCACGCTCGCCGACGTGGGCATCCAGCCCGGTGCGGCCCTGATCGTCCACCAGCGACGGGATGAACTGATCGGCGTGCGCCCGTTTAATGGCGCGCTGCAACTCCTCCTCGGTGGCATCGGGCTTGCCGTAGAGCAGGTTGTCGCGCAGTGAGCGGTTAAGCAGCGCGGTGTCCTGGGTGATCATGCCGATCTGCGCGCGCAGGCTCTGCTGGCTGACCTGGGAGATGTCCTGCCCATCAATCAGGATGCGGCCGCCATCCAGGTTGTAGAGGCGTAGCAGCAGGTTGACCAGCGTGGACTTGCCGGAACCCGAGGGGCCGACCAGCCCGATGCGTTCGCCTGCACCGATGGTCAGGTTGAAGTCAGGGATCAGCGGCGTCCCCTCGCGGATGTAGTTGAACTTGGCGTGCTCAAAGGTGATTTCGCCGCGGGTGACGATCAGCTCTGGCGCGTTTGGCTCGTCGCTGACGGTGACCGGCTGGGTCAGCGTCTCCAGCCCATCCTGCACCATGCCGATGTTGCTGAAGATGCCGTTGACCACCCACATGATCCAGCCGGACATGTTGACCAGCCGCAGCATCAGGCCGGTTGACAGGGCAATCGCGCCGACGGTGATCAGGTTCTCCGTCCAGAGCCAGAGCGCCAGCGCGGTGGTGGCGACAATCAGCATCCCATTAAGGATGTTTACCGTCACGTCCATGCTGGTCACCATGCGGCTGGTGAGTTGCGCCTTGTGGGTCTGTTCGCGCAGCGCCTCGCGGGCGTAAGCCTCCTCCAGGTCACGCTGGGCGAACAGTTTGATGGTCAGGATATTGGTGTAGTTATCGACAATCGCCCCTACCAGCCGGGAGTTGGCATTGGAGGCGGCCACCGAGCGCGCCTTCACGCGCGGCACAAAGTAGTTAAGGCTGATGGCGTAGGCGACAATCCACACCAGCAGCGGGATCATCAGCCGCCAGTCGGTCTCGAGGAACAGCACCATCGCGCCGATGGAGTAGATCAGCACATGCCAGATGGCATCCACCGCCTGCACCGAGGAGTCACGCAGGGCGTTGCCGGTCTGGGTGATGCGCTGGGCAATGCGCCCGGAGAAATCATTGGTGAAGAAGCGCAGGCTCTGCCGCAGGATGTGGTTGTGGTTCTGCCACAAAATCATGCTCGACATGCCGGGGTTGATGCACTGGTGGATCAGCAGGTCATGCAGGCCGATGAACAGCGGCCGCAGGATCAGCGCAACGATCAACATCCAGAGCAGCTCATGGAAGTGCGCCTCGAAAAAGTTGGCCGGCGTGGTGCCGCGGGTCAGGTCAATCAGTCGGCTCAGGAAGTCAAACAGGATCACCTCCAGCAGCGCACTGACCAGCCCGACAAACATCAGCGCCAGGAAGGTCGGCCAGACCTGCTTGAGGTAGTAAAAGTAGAAAGCCCATACCCGATTAGGCGGCGTTTCCTTCGGAGCTGGCTTGAAAATGTCGATCATTTTTTCAAAGCTGCGGTACAACATATGACGCCTCTCATCTCATCAAGCGGATTCCGGCCGGCACAGCGCCCGGCCAAGGTGACACTGTCACATAAAGTGTAGCCATATTTATCAATTATGAAGCGTCCATGTGCCGTTGCCGGTACTGCCGGTGTGGCGGGAGGGGGGAAAGCCGGAAGCCGGAAAGGCGCCCCGCGTGCGGGGCGCCCCACTGTCAGCTCCCTGTACCATCCTTACGTTGCAGGGCTTTCACTTTCTGCGCCGCGTTCTTGCCGGCGACAAAGGCATGATCTGAATTGTAGTACTCCCACTCACTATAGCGACCCGACAGCACGATATCGTGCTTCGCCAGCCAGCTGCGCACCGTCGAAACGTGTTTGGCGCGGGTGTGGTCGTAGATCACATAGGCATACGGCATATCGACGATGTTGGCCGCCAGCACCTTGTCCTCTTTGGTGAACATCCCAACCTGGATGCACTCCTCGATGCAGCGGTCAATCAGCGCCTGCCCATCGACCGGCAGCGGTTTATGCGGCGAGTAGGTGATTTCGCAGGTGATGCCGAAACCGCCCGGCGGGTTGCAGTGCGGGCTGGCGTTGCCCTGCACAAAGATGCGGTGGAAGATGGTCTCTTCCGGGTAGTAGATCCAGTGCTTGTCGGTCAGGTTTTCGCGGCCAATCCCCAAGTTGACGCACTTGACGGAGATGTGTTGCAGCCCTTCGGCGGCCTCACGGATCTCCGCTGGCGCGGCGTCACCCATCATGCGGATCAGCTCTGGCAGCGGCAGGGTGCTGATCAGGTGGTCATAGCGGTAGCGGCGGCCATCGGCCAGCGTCAGGATATGCTCACGCGGCTGCACCTGGATGATCTTCGCGCCAGTCTCCAGTTGCCCGTCGATGTGCGGCAGGAAGCCCTCCATCAACGCCTGGAAGCCGCCACGCAGCGGATAGCCGAAGCGCGCGTTTGGCCCCATCGGTGCGCCGACTGGCTCCAGCGCCCCCTCAATGATCTGCTCCAGATCCGGCAACGGCACGCGGCCACCCAGCCAGGAGGTTTCCATCTCGGAGAGCGGCACCGTCCACAGTTTTTTGTTGTAAGGGATGGCGAAGTGCTTGCCGATGCCCTTGCCCCACACCTTGTGGATGAACTCTTCGAAGTTTTTCGGCTCGCAGCCCGCGCCATCCACCACCGTGGTGTTCTCATCCGGCGCGCTGCCGTCAGCGCAGCAGTCATCCAACGGTTTCACCACCGCGCCCGCTGGCTGTTCGGCCGCGCCGTAACGCGCCTCGATTGCCCCGACGATGCACTCTTTGATCACTTCCGGCGGCAGGCCGTAGAGCGCGCCCTGGAACGGATAGCGGGTGTAGACGTTTTTGCTGTAGACCCACGCCTCACGGTTCTGCCAGTGCAGGTTGTCCCCCAGCAGCATCTCGTAAAGCTCCAGCACATAGGGGTCATTGGAGAACATGATGTGGCCGGCGAAGTCAAAGGTGAAGCCATTGTCTTCAATGGAACGGCACCAGCCGCCGACGCTGTCATGGCGCTCCAACAGCAGCGCGCCGGGGCCATAGTGGTAGGCGGCGCTCAGGCCGGTTGGGCCAGCACCGGCAATCAGGCAGGGAATGCGTACCGCGTCATTCGGGCTGGTGGTGCTCAGCACTGAGACGTTGGAAGCGTCCATCTCGGTGCGGGAGACCGGCGCAATGTCCTGATGAACCGGGTGGCGTTTATGCAGCAGGGACTCATCCATCAGCGTCGCCATCTGCTCCGCCGTGGCATCCCACGAGGTGGCGGCGATGCGCCCGCGCATCTGCTCACCGCTTTCCGCTTTTTCGGCATCTGTCAGCGCCAGGGCGCGCTCACAGGCGGCGATAAAGCCCTCGGTATCGTAGCCGATGGCCACCACGTCACCATGCGGCTCCACCACGTCCTTAATGGCGGTACTGACGATCGGCAGCTCGGCGGCCATGTACTCCAGCACTTTGGTCGGGCTGATGAAGCGGGTGGACTCATTCAAGGCGAACGGCAACAGGCAGACATCCCAGTCAGCCAGGAAGTGCGGCAGCGCCTGATAGGTCTGCTGGCCGTAGTAGTGGATGTTCGGGCGCTGCGGCAGGCTGGCCGGGTCGATTTTTACCACTGGCCCTACCATGCAGAGTTGCCACTCGGGGTGGCGGTCTGCCATCGCCGCAATCAGGTCGAGGTCGAGGCGCTCGTCCAGTACGCCGTAGAAGCCAAGGCGCGGGTGCGGCAGGTGCTGCTGGTCAGGGTGGCCGTTATTGCGGTCGCGCGCCTGCTCAAAGTGCACCGCGTCCACGCTGCTCGGGAAGCAGTAGCTGTTGTCATGGCGGCCCTGTTTGGCGGCATGAAGGCTCGGCCCGCCGGTAAACAGCAGGTCAGCACGCGCCAGCAGGGCGGACTCACGTTGCAGCAACTGTTTCGGCGCGTTTTTGAAGGCGGCCAGTTCATCCATGCAGTCATAGACCACCAGACTCGGGGTCAGGGAGTTGAGCAGCGGCAGCGCCATCGGCGTATAGAACCACGCAATGGGTTCACTGCCATCTTTGATCAGGTTCTCCAGCAGGGGTTGCAGCACGGCGATCTGGTCGTCGTGGAAACCGGGGGCGTGGACCGGCGTATGCGGACGGTAAACGGTGATGTTTGGGGCGGGAGTCGAGGTTTCCAAATAGGGCGCCCCTTCGTCAAACACGGGCTCCTCAATAAAGAGGATCCGATGAAATTGTGCCAGCCGGCTCAGCAGCTGCTGGGGCCGTTGATAGACAAAATCCCAACGCAAATGACAAAACACAACGATAGTCGACATAGAGCTTTCCTGGCCCGGTGGGCTGTTGGTGAAACACAGTTTCGAATGGAGCCGATGCAACATGCCCTGCGCGCGGCGCAAGGCGGTTGCATAGTGAGGAACCAGCACCCTGGCATGGGGATCGGGGCCAAGGTAGTCCAGATCCCACAAACCGCTGCGGTGCCAATGTGCAACGTTGTCCCAATCGGGACGATCAATAATCGGATAGAGGCAAATGCCGCGGACATCCACGCCGATCATTTGGGCCTGCGCCACTTCAGCGGTGATGTCATTGATCCAGGTGCCGCGGCCACTGCCAACATGGCTGGTTTCAGCCAGCAAAACAGGACGGCCATAACGTTGATGCAGTTCCAGTAACATCTGGTAGAGCGGTTTGCGCCGCTTGTCGCCCAGATGCCACCACAGTCGGGCTTCAGTACCTCCCTCCCACTGGTTACTGTGATAGTAGTTCGCGCCAATCAGATCCAAATAGCGCGGCGAGCCGCCCAGCTCCGGTGCCAGGCGGCCGCAAATCATGTCCCAGGCGGCGTATTGCGCCTCACGTAGCCCCGCCACGGCCCCCTCCCACAGCTCCGGGTCAACCTCTGGCGGCACCAAATGGATGATCGGGTCACATTGCAGGATGCGCGCGCGTGGGTCAGCCGCCCAGATGGCGTCGCAGCCGGCCAGCGTGGCGCGCACCATCTGGCGTTTGGCAGCGTCGCCAATGCCAGCCTCCACGCCGGGCGGCGGCGGGAAGATGCCGTTTTCCATGCCCCAGCTGGTGAAGGAGATTTCATTGATGGGTGAATAGATGGGAATGTCAGAGAAGGGGGCCAGGTAGCGCGTCACCGCGTCGCAAAAGCGGGCAAAGCGCGTGATGAACTCCGGCGAGAAGAACGCCACATCCTCCGGGTAGCCATAGTGGCAGAACGTCCAGCAGATCTGGATGCCCAGCTCCTGCGCCACCCGGGCGCGCTCCTCCAGCGAGCTAAAATCAAATTCGCCATCCTTTTCAACCAACCGCCAACCAACCGTTTCACGCACGGTGCGGATATTGAACGGTATCAGTGCGGCATAATCTTCCCTTACCCGATTGAGGTGGCCTGTCGCCTCGTTCATTGACAGCGCCTCGCCCTGGGGGTTGATATGATCCGCACCTTCATATCCGGCTTGCCAGAAACTGGAAAATGGGGTCATCACTCACTTCCTTCTCGTCATTAACAGCCGCCCTGTACCGGCCAGCCTGTGACTACCAGACCACCGGGCAGTTGACAGCCCTTTGGGACAGCCGAACCCGATCACGCAGGTTTAAACGGCATGAATCACAACGGTAATGCTGTGTGGTGAGTGCTGGACAAAAGCAGCCAGCAAAAAAGAAGAAAGCAGAGAGGCCCCTTGGCAGCAAAACGCATCACCGCTCGCCACCGGGTCTCAGGCACTGGAAATGAACCCTGGGAGATTTGTAAGGCAGACGTGCCCTACTCCCCACTGATAGTTAGGATTTTTTAAGTATTGACGCACTGGGGATTTATGCACGAAATATGAAACAAAATAGGGCAATAAATTAAATAAAAATTATTTTATTCAAATTATTGCTCATCGTAAGAATTTTTAACTAGATGGAGGGGATTTATCACCGGAAATGACGAACAAATGCTCAGCGGTTATTTTCGCGGCCGCCACTGCGGTCAGGTCATTAATTGAGCAAAGTCTACCATGCCCCGTTCTGGCCGGGTAATAAAATACGCGGGCCACCGGGCTTTAGGAACAATGCCAGTCGGCGGGCGTCAGGCGCGTTACCATCCCAGGATGCCAGGATGCTGGAATCCCAGGATACTGTGCCACACCTACGCCAGCCGCTTGCAGAGCGTCAGGGTATTTTCGCCGTGGTCACTCTGGTAGCGCACCTCATCAACGCTGGCCTGAATAAACATGATGCCCATGCCATTCTCCGGCCAGCTCTCCATATCATCCGGGTCAATCGCCAAATGCTTCTCCTGTTGCAGCAGCGCCGCCGGGATGGGGGTGCCGCTGTCCACCAGCCCAATCTCCAGTACCCTCTCCTCCTCGCGGTAGCGCAGCGAGAGGCGCAGCGTGCGCGAGGCATCGTAGTGGTAACCGTGCTTGATCACGTTGGTCATCGCCTCACTCAGCGCCAGATCGAGCGGGAACAACCCCTCGTCCCCCAGCGTCAGGGGGCGGGCAAAATCGTCCAGGGCCCGGCTGGCAATCGCCAGGCTGTCGGTGACAGCGGGCAGCGTCAGCTCCACGTCCTGGGGCAAGCTCTCATACATGGCCGCATACCTATCGGTTGAGCAGTTTGTTCAACGCCTCTTCCTGAGTGGGGAACGTCATGAAGATCCGGTCCATGCGCGTCAGTTTGAACAGGTTGAGCAGGTTGGCGTTCATGGCGCACAGCGCCAGCGTGCCCTTGCCGTTGAGCGACTTCAAAATCGACACCAGCGCGCCGAGGCTGCTACTGTCGATGAAGTCGACGCGGCTAAAGTCAATCAGCAGCTCCGTGTCACCGCCGCGGATCATCTCCTGCACCGTCTCCTTGAATTTGTTTGATACTGACGCATCCAGCCGCCGCACCACCGGCATCACCAGGGTGACATGTTCATGTTTCGCTGTTTCGACAATCATGGTTTTTCCTCTTGCTGCACAAAGGAGGATGTCCGCTCTATCACCAGCAGCGAGACATCATCATTCAGGTTGCTGTTGCCATATTTGACGCCGTTCTGCGGGTCTACCGCATCCAGTTGCACATTGCGCCACTCCAGCAGCGCCAGCTCCAGCTGGAGGAAGCGCTCGGCGCGCGGCAGGGCGTGGTTGTCGCCCAGCAGTGCGCGCAAGCGCGCCTCGCCAAACTGCTCGCTCTCCTCGTTTTCGCACTCGCTGATGCCATCGCTGTAGAGGCAGAGGCACTCGCCCGGCTGGAGGGTAAAGGCGCAATCCTCCCAGCTCAGGGTGTCAAACAGCCCCACCGGCCCGCCCCCCTCGCCGATGGAGGTGGTGGCCCCATCCGCATGGACGATGAACGGGGTCGGGTGGCCCGCCTGACAGAGCCGCCCGCGGCCATCCAGCGTATTGATCACGCCGTAGATCATGGTGAAGTAGCTCTGCACGTCATCATTTTCGTAACAGAAGCGCTGGTTGAGCAGGCTGACCACCTCATGCGGCGGGGTGATCACGGCCCGCCCGGCGTCGTCGGTGCGCGCCAAAAAGTTCTCCACCGTGCGGCCATGCATAAACTGGCGGCCCACCGCCAGCGAGTGCATCGCCGCCGTGACGCCATGCCCGGCGACGTCGATGCAGTAGAAGCCAATGTGGTGGTCTGGCAGGGCGAAGAACTGGAACATGTCCCCGGAGACATAGGCGGAGGGAATGAAAAGCCAGTCGATGCTGAACCCTTGCAAGCTGACGTTGCGCGCCGGTAACAGCGAGTGCTGGAGCCGTGCCGCCGCCTGCAAGTCCGCCTCCATCTGCTGCCAGGCCTGCACCAGCTTGGCGTTGCGCAGCGCGAGGTTGGCCTCCAGCTTCAGGATGCGCTGGCCAGCATAGAGCCGCGCCTGCAACTCGCTGGCGTTGACCGGCTTGCTGAGGAAGTCATCGGCCCCCGCCTCAATGCCAGCGGTCAAATCCTCCACCGAGTGGCGCGCCGTGACCAAAATCAGGTAGACGTAGGGGGTGGCGTTGCGGTGGCGGATCGCCCGGCAGAGCGCCAGACCATCCATCACCGGCATCTCCCAGTCGCTGATGACCATATGGATCGGCTGCTGCTGCAACACTTCCAGCGCCTTCTCCCCTTGGTCGGCCTCAAACACCCGGTATCCCCACTTCTTCAACAAACTGGAGAGCAAAAACCGGTAACTGGAGGAGTCATCCACCACCAGAATGGTGGTTGGCTCGCGCTCGGCGCTCATCACTTGCATAGCACGCTCCTCAAAACGGGATGTAATAGATCAGGCTGATGGTGCCTTCGCGGAACAGGGCGTTGGCGTTGCTGCGCCACGGGTAGCGCGTCCCGCTGTAGTTGGTGTACTGGATGGAGAACGAGCCGGGGGTGTAGCCCGAATACCCAAAGCTGTAGGTGTAGTCGGAGTCCCACGGCTGCTGCTGCCGGCTATCAGGATAGTAGAATGCGCTGAACCGGAAGAACCAGTGCTGCACAAAGCTGTAACCACAGCCGCCCAGCAGGATACTTTTGTTGATTTTGCGATCGTTGTCCGCCAGCGAGTAGTAGCGCGGCACCCAGGTATAGCCCACCTGGCAGGTCAGCGCATCGCCCTTTTGCAACAGCAGGTACTTCTCCAGCTCCTTGGGCAGGCTGAACTTATACGCGCCCGTCCAGGAGCCTTGCTCCGGGTAAGTGCGCCGGTTGTTGGAGGTCGGGAAGAAGCGGTTATCGCCATAGTTGCCGTATACCAGACTGAAGGTGTTGGGGTGCCAGTCGTCATAGCCAAAGCTGTAGCGGAAATCGGCGCTGTATTTGTTGATGTCGCGCAGCGGCATACGGAAGGTGACGTTGGCAAACCAGTAGCTGAAGGGCGAGTATTGCAGGCTCAGCAGCAGCCGCTGGTTGATCTCATTCTTCTGGGACGCCGAATCCTGCCCGGTGGGGATGCTGACCCACTGATCCTTCAGCCCGCTGTTGAAAGAGAGCGCGCCAGAGAACTTGGCATCATCGCCATAGAACAGGCGGCCCCAGCGGCTGGTGAAAACGCGCACTTTCTCCGTGCTGCCGCCGCTGTTGACGGTGGGCTTCTGCGCGGCGGAGCCGACGTTGTCCGGCACGCTGCCGGGCACGGTTTTTTTGGTGGGATCGGGCGGCGGCTTGACGGCGGCGGCATGGCCAGAAAAGGGGTTGCGCCCCTGGCTCTTTTTGACCACCGGCGTGCTGGCCGTCTCCGCCGCCCCGCAGGCAGCCGCCACCGCCAGACAGCACAAGCCGCCCAGCCACCGGCTGCCCCTCCCCCGAACCCGTTTGCTCAAAGCCCCCATATCACCTCTGTCACGCTGCCACATCCACTCAATTTGGAATAAATTTGCCGCCCACCTCATACTTCGCCATCAGCCATAGCGCCATCAGGATGGCGGCATGTACCACGGTGTTGCGTATCCATGCCTGCTGCCACAGGTCAAAGTGCACCAGCTGGCTGGCCATCAGCACGAAGTAGACGTGGATGATGAAGGTGTAGAGCGAGTGCTGCCCCAGGGGGATCAGGAACCAGCCAACCGCCCGTTCAATGGGCCGCCACAGGTAGGTCAGCACCAGATAAACCGTAATGATCAGACAGAAGTCATCCAGCACCCGCATCGGCCCCAGTGCGTTTTTCGCCGCCAGCGTGCGGTAGAACCAGTTGAAGTCCGCCGGCGGGATGACATGCATCATCAGCGCTGGCGGCATGAAGGGGTTAGTGTGGTTCTGGGCAATGAACATCATCCCCAGCGCGAAGATCACCATCACCACGATCACAAAGTGGCCCATGCCGGTGCGCGCCAGCGAGGTCAGCTCATCCTTGTACCAGCCGCAGCACATGCCGAGCACATAGATCAGCTGCCATGCCAGCAGCGGGAAGGCGAACTCAAATTGTGACACCGTCAGGCGCACATGGTTGAACTGGTAAAATACATACAGCGCCAGTGAAATCAGCAATAACCAGGCGACCCGCCCGCGTGACAGCATCCAGAGCATCAGGGGGCTGGCGAGCAGCAAAAAGATATAGAGGCCGAGGATTTGGGTCTGGTGCGGCCCTATTTGTAGGTAGAGAATAATATTGAACCACGTCTCGCGAATTTGTGGCGTTACTGGAATTAGCGAGTAGGAGATACCGGCGTAGCGGTCAGTAAAATGGGTAATTTCAAAGGTATTAATAAAGGGCACCTGCGCCAGCAGCAGCACCGAAAGAATAATCACCAGATTCACCTGGTATATTTTCCACGCGCGCCGCACCAGGTTATAGGAAATAGTCAGCAGGTACTCTTTCTGCAAGCGTATACGGTTCAACATCCCCAGCATAAAGCCGGACATAATGACAAAGCCTTCCGCACCGGTGGTTAATCCCAGCCGCTCCCAGGTAAATATATTGAAAACCGACATCACCTCGGTATGGGCGACCACCATCATCACCAACGCAATGCCGCGTAGCATATCCACCCGCAAATCGCGGCGGCCCGGCACCGCATAGCGCCAGGAGACCCGTTCGGAAACGCCTGAAATGACTGTATCTTGTGCTGCCATACTCGCCCCGCGCACTCCGCAGATTTAGGTTAGGGAGATTACTGATTTCTAGAGTGTAGACGAGTTCCCCCGGCTAATCGGTGGGAAACTGCTTCGCGCCAAATTACGTGAGTCCTCTCACAGAATAGTAGGTGAAATTTGCGCTATGTCGCGGTTGTTTCGATAAAAAATAGCCTTGAAACCTTTTTTAGCTGCACTAGACTCAAATGACATTGCGCCATTGCCGCTTATCGGTAAAGAGCGCGAGGCCAATCAATAATACTTTATAATTCAGTAGCATTTCTGTTTTTGACACCAGGAAACGTAGCGCCTTTGCGCATTTATTCTTGTGAAACGATGAACAGGAATGCCCATGGCTTTCTATTTTTCCAATTTTGAACACCGGAAACCGCCAGAACCACTAAAAACCCCCTGGATAATCCAGGTGCTGTGGCAATGCCTTGCGGTGGCGGCGCTTATTCTGGGCGCCAACTATATCCGCTGGAGATGGATGTCATCGCTCAATTACGATGCGCTCTGGTATGCCATTCCACTGGTGCTGGCAGAAACACTGGCCTATATCGGCACGGTATTTTTCACCATCAATCTCTGGAAAGAGTGGGATGTCCCGCAGCGCCCGGCACCGACCGATATTAATGAGTGCTTGGGGGCGGATGAACAGACAGAAACCCGGCCGCTAAAGGTCGATCTGTTTATCGCCACCTATTCGGAGGATGTGGAGCTGGTGCGCATTTCGATTCAGGATGCGCTGAAAGTCACCTACCCGGCGCCGATTGATTTCAAGATCCATGTGCTGGATGACGGCCGCCGCCCGGAGATGCGCGCGGTGTGCGAGCAGGAGGGGGTGAACTACATCACCCGCGAGACCAATATCGGCTACAAGGCCGGTAACCTGCGCAATGGCATGGAGCAGACCGACGGCGACTTTCTGGTGATCTGCGATGCCGATACCCGCGTCTTCCCGACCCTGCTGACCCACACCATGGGCTACTTCCGCGACCCGGATGTTGCCTGGGTGCAGACGCCGCAATGGTTTTATGACCTGCCGGAGGGGCGGCGGCTGCCGGATGCCCTGCGCCGTCGGCTGGGTGTGGTGGGTTACGGCCTTGGCAAGGTAACCGAGGCGGTGGTTGGCCCAGTGACGCTGGGGCGCGATCCCTTCTTCAATGACGCGCGGATGTTTTATGAGGTGATCCTGCGCCGCCGCAACTGGGCCAACGCCTCGTTCTGCTGTGGCGCGGCCTCCATCCACCGGCGTGAGGCGGTGATGCAGGCGGCGCTGCGCAGCTATGTCTGGGCGGTGGATGAGGAGGTGGCACGCTTCACCCGCGACATCCCGGACGCCGACGCGCGCGAGGCGCTGGAGCAGGCGATGCGGCCGCATGTCATCATGGACACCGAGCTGACCCCCTACAAATTCCACGTCTCGGAGGATATCTACACCTCCATCGTGCTGCATGGCGATACCGAGCGGCGCTGGAAGTCGGTGATGCACCCGCGCACCGAGTCTAAAATGCTGTCGCCGCAGGATCTGCTCACCTGGATGATCCAGCGCTTCAAGTATGCCGCTGGCTCGATGGATATCCTGCTGCATGACCCGATTTTCAGCCGCAAGCGCTTTCGCCTGAGCCTGCCGCAGACCCTGATGTATGGCACCACCTTCTGGTCCTATCTGGCCTGCCTGTGGAACACGGTGTTTTTGATCTCGCCGCTGATCTATCTGTTCACCAATATCCCGCCGGTGTCGGCTTACTCCCAGCCGTTCTACCTGCACTTCCTGCCGTTCTTCATCGTGTCGGAACTGGCGTTTATGTTCGGCACCTGGGGGCTGTCCGCCTGGGATGGGCGCTCCTCCTATCTGGCGCTCTACTCGATGAACTTGCGGGCGCTGGACACGGTGCTGCGCGGCGAGAAGATCAAGTTCCACGTCACGCCGAAAGAGCGCCAGCAGGGGATGTTCCTCTATCTGGTCAAGCCCCAGTTGGCGATCGTCGCCCTGACGCTGCTTGGACTGATCTGGGGCGGCATCAAGGTGGCCAATGGCGATATTGAGGACCCTTCCGGTTACATCATCAATATCTTTTGGGGCGGGGTGAATATCGCCGCCATGATGCCGATGATCCTGGCGGCGATGTGGAAGCCGGACACGGCTGCGTCTGATGAAGAAGAGGGCGTCTGATATGTCATGGAAAGAGAGCCTGTTGCCGGCCCGCAGTTATGTCACCATCCTGCTCGGTTTCCTGATTGGCTTTGGCATCGTGCTCTATGTGGAGAAACACATGCCGCCGGTGGTCGAGGAGAAAGCGGGCTATACCCTGAGCAAGGATTTCCCGCCGCTGCCCCAGCAGCGCGACCTGACCTTTGATGAGGCGGTGTGGGCGCGCGTCGCGTGGCAATACTTCGCCAACAATACCCAGCTGACCGGGCTGGCGAACGCCCAAGACCAGCGCCCCTACACCTCGCTGTGGGACACCGGCAGTTACCTGATGGCGCTGATCGCCGCCCGCCAGCTCGACATTGTCACAGCGGAGGAGTTTGACCAGCGGATTTCCAAGGCGCTGACCGCCCTGAGCCTGCTGCCGCTGCTGCCCTCTGGCGTACCGGGCAACTGGTACCAGACCCAGACGCTGGAGCTGCTGCGCGACCCGGCCGATACCGAGGCCCCCACCACCCCGGCGGTGGACATGGGGCGGCTGCTGGTACCACTCACCGTGCTGATGTGGCGCTACCCCTACCACGCCGCACAGGTGCAGGAGGTGCTGGCGCAGTGGAACCTCAACAGCCTGTTTGAGAGCAGCACGCCCGCCACCGCCACCAGCATCCAGGTCGCCCACTGGGATCTGGGGGCCAACACCAACCGCAGCGGCTATGGTTTCCGCCTCTACACCGCTGGCACGCTGCGCATGGTCAGCCCCTCCGCTGGCATCGCGGTGACCCAGCCGCCGGAGGGGGTCAAGCTGGTGCAGATTGATGGTTACGCCATCCCCAGCGACGGCTTCCGCCGCGGCGTTGATCAGGAGGCGCCCACCATCATCACCCTGCCCTATGTGCTGACCGGGCTGGAGATGGGCTTTGACAGCCGTAGTGCCGAGTTCGCCTGGCGCATCGTGCGCATCCAGCAACGGCTCTATAAGGCCACCGGCAACTACACCTCGGTAAATACCGACTACGCCGAACAGGCACCCGACTTTATCGCCAACCTGCCCGGCCAGCAGCCGGTGCAGGACGCCACCGTACAGCGCAGCGACCTGCCGCCGCCGCGCATCCTCTCCACCCGCTCCGCCTTTGGCTGGTACGCGCTGTTCCGCAACGCCTGGAGCGAAACCCTGCGCACGCAGGCCGTCCCGCTGCTGGCACCGGGCAAAGGGTGGTATGAGGGCTACAGCGGCAATCAGGCGGTGAACCAGATTATTAGCGCCGACACCAATGCGGTGGTGTTGGAGAGCCTCAGTTATATCGCGCATGGACAACTGTTATGCCTGGCCTGCGTCCCCCCTTCATCCATGCCGATGAACGATCGGAATAAAGGAGTACTCCCATGAGACCATCGTCCGCCACTGTCTCTTCTGCTGCCCGCCCGGCGCGGCGCTGGCTGGCATGGCTGGCCATGCTGGCAGCGCTGTGGCTGCTGGCGGGCGGCGTGCAGGCCGCCACCACTGAATTGCCGTCGCAGCACTACCCGGTGCGCCACGGCGAACTGACGCCGCGCGAGCGGGCCATTGCCGTCAATGCCTGGCAATACTTCGTCGCCAACTACCAGCCCACCACCGGGCTGGTGAACGCGGTAAACAAATACCCCTCCACCACCATGTGGGATACCGGCTCCTATATCGGCGCGCTGGTGGCGGCGCGCGAACTGAAGATCATCGACAAGGCCGAGTTTGACCAGCGCATGATCAAGCTGCTCAAAACGCTCAACACGCTGGTGCTCTTCCAGAACGAGATGCCAAACAAGGCCTACAACACCATCACCGCGCAGAAGGTGAACTACCTGAACAAACCGGGCGACATCGGCTTCTCTGCATTGGACATCGGCCGCATGTTGCTGTGGCTCAAGATCGTCAAGGAGCGCTACCCGGAGTATGGCAACAGCATCGACAACATCGTGCTGGGCTGGGACTTCACCCACACGGTGGATGACTGCGGCACCCTGTTTGGCGCTTACGTCGGCCCGGACAAGAAGCCGGTCTATGTGCAGGAGGGGCGACTAGGGTATGAGGAGTACGCCTCGGCGGGCTACCAGCTCTGGGGCTTCAAGACCTGCCAAGGCTCCCGGCCGGAGCCTTACTCGCTGGCGAATATCTACTGCGTGCTGGTGCCCTATGACACCCGCGACCCGCGCCTGACCAGCCAACACAACTATGTGGTGACCGAATCCTACCTGCTGCACGGTCTGGAGATGGGCTGGGACAAGTCAGATGACCGCGAGGATCGGGTCAATGAGTTCTCCCACCCGTGGATGAAAAACTTTGCCGACCGTGTCTATCAGGCACAGGAGAACCGCTACCTGATCACCGGGGTGCTGACCGCCCGCTCGGAACACCAGCTCGATAAAGCGCCCTACTTCGTTTATGACACGGTTTTCTCTGATGGCTTCAACTGGAACACCATCACCGACAAGGGCAAATATGTGCCGGAAGTTTCCGCCATCTCGCTGAAAGCGGCGCTCGGCATGTGGGTGCTGTGGGATTCGGCCTATACCGACCGGCTGCTGGATACCATTGAGAACGCCAATGAGAAGGGACTGGGCTACTACGAGGGGATCTACGAGAACGGCGACGGCCCAATCCGCGAGTTCACCGGCAACAACAACGGCATCATGCTGGAGGCGCTGCTCTACAAACAGGAGGGTCGCCTGCTGAAGTTCAATACCGACAAGCCGAAGGCGCACGACTTCGCGCCCTCGCTGTGGGAGAAGCGTCTGGTGGATGCCTTCGAGGAGAACAACACCAAACGCAACCGGCCCTTCATCAGCTCCACGCCCGGCGTGAAGAACTGGTGTGAGCAGACCGGCGTGGCGCAGCGTACCGAGCCATCCTGCCAGTCCTGTAAATGCGCGGCCTGCCAGAATGAGGATGCGCCGATCAAACTGCCTCCGGTGGCGATGTCATGCTTAAAACCGTAAGCCTGATCAGGCTTGGCCTGTTGCTACTGATCGCGGTGGCGATCGCGCTGGTCTTCTCCTCTTTTCAGGAGAGCCAGGGCGGCCGCTATCTGCGCAGCGGCGCGTGGCACTATCCGGGGCGGATGGGCGAACTGACGGCGGAGGAGCGCCAGTGGGCAGAGGTGGCCTGGCGCTACTTCAAGAACAATACCCAAAGCGGCACCGGCCTGATCAACGCCAGCGACAACCGGCCAGTCACCAACCTATGGCAGATTGGCGACTCGCTGATCGCCCTGACGGCGGCGCGCCAGCTGGCGCTGATTGATGAGGTGGAGTTTGACGACCGGCTCACCCGGCTGCTGGCGACGCTGAACCAGCTACCGCTGACCAACCTGAAAACGCCGAACCTGCTCTACAACACCAGCAATGCCACCATGGTCAACTACAGCAACAAACCGGCGATCCTCGGCTGGTCGGCGCAGGACATCGCCCGGCTGATGACCGGCTTGCGCATCGTGGCGCTCTGGCACCCCGCCTACAGCGAGTACCTCGACCGGGTGATCATGCGCTGGAACTTCTGCAACGTGGTGGATGACAAGGGACAGCTGCTGCGCGGCGGGATGCGGGACGGCAAATTGATGCCGCAGCCAGAAGGGCGGCTCGGCTACAGCGAGTATGGCGCGGCGGCGCTCAGCCTGTGGGGCTTCCCCTCGGCGCGTTCGGTGACGCCGCCCTACCAGTCGGTGATTGTCGATGGCATCGCGATTGATGTCGATGCCCGCGACCCGCGCACCACCTACACGCCAGCGGTGGTGACCAACACCCCCTACGTGCTGGGCGGGCTGGAGTACGCCTGGCAGACGCCGGGCCAGGACGCCACCCTGCTCACCATGCAGCAGAAGCGGGCGCAGAATATCTACCGCGTGCAGGAGCAGCGCTGGCAGAAGGAGAAGGTGCTGACGGCGCGTGATGAGTTCAACCTCAACGCCGAGCCGTGGCATATCTACGACACCATTTTCGGCAACGGCTACGCCTGGAACACGCTGGGCGACAACGGCAACTACTACCCGACGCGGGCGCTGGTCTCCACGCGGGCGGTATTCGGCCTCTGGGTACTGTGGAAGAGCGACTTCACCGACGCGCTGATGACCATGACCCGCCTGACGCGCGACAACCAGCGCGGCTGGTATGAGGGGCGTTTTGAGGCCACCGGCGGCTACAACCGCATGATCACCCTGACCACCAATGCGATGGTGCTGGAGGCGCTGTTCTACAAGCACAACTATGGCCCACTGATCCGCAGCGTGCCGCAGGAGAGCTACTTCAATACCCGCCTGAGCGATGTCTTTAACCCACCCCGCTTGTGCATGCCGCAGGAGCGCAAACCCGGAGGACAACAGCCATGAGTTTCTCCTATGATGCCGTTTTCAATGACAGCTACGCACGCATTACGGACAGTGATAACGGGGAGCGTTTTTTCAACCACTTCTACCAACTGTTCATCCACAGCACCGCCGAGATCGAGGCCACCTTCCTGGAGCAGGATGAGGCGCGCATCCGCAAGATTGTCTACAAGACCTTCTTCTACATGCTGTCGGTCTCCAGCACCCACAATGTCTCCAACTACCTGATCAATATCTCGCGCACCCAGGATGCAGAGGGGATCAAGCTGCCGCCAGCGTTCTACGCCCACTGGCGGCGAGCGATTCTGGAGACGGTGCGGCGGCTCGATCCTGACTGTGACGAGGAGATCATCACCGCCTGGGCGATGGTGATCGCCCCCGGCCTTGAGTATGTGCGGCGGCAGGCGGAGCTGTTCCACGTCATCGCGCCGCCGGCAGTCCCAGGAACCACACCATGAAAAATGCCATCTTTGCGGCGCTGGACCATATCAATGCCGCGATCATGATTTACGATGCCGAGGAGCGGCTGGTCGCCTTCAACGAACAGGCGCTGGACTACTATCCGGCGGTCAAGGATCTGATGGTACGCGGCACGCCGCTCCCTGCCCTGATTGAGGCATTCATCACCTCTGGTTACATCTCCGAGATTGCCGATCAGGGGGCGCTGGCCGCCGTACTGACCGAGCGCTGCCGGGTTGATAACCACTTTGAGATCCGCAAGCTGCCGGGGCGTACGGTGTTCGTGCAGCATAACCGCACCCCGGACGGCGGCATTGTCAGTTTGCATACCGACGTCACCCATTTCGCTGACATCCTCGCCTCCCGCAACCAGCTGCATGACGACTTTATCCTCGCTGCCGAGGCGACCCACATCGGCATCTGGGACTGGGACTATTTGCAGGATCTGGTGCAGGTCAATGACGCGCTGCTGATGCTGCTGGGCTACCCGCGCCGCAGCTGGAAGTACCGCTCTGATGACTGGCGCGGGTTGATCCACCCGGATGACCTGCCCACCGCCGCCCGCCTGTTAAAAGAGGCGGGCACCGACCGGATGGCGGTGTTTGAGTGTGAACTGCGCATCCTGCACAGCGACCAGCAGTACCGCTGGTTCCTGCTGCTCGGACAGGTGATCAGCCTCGCCAACGACGGCGGCATCGGGCGGGTGATCGGCACCATGCAGGACATCACCCAGCGCAAAAAGGCGGAGGCCGCCTCGTTGCAGGCAGTGGAGATGGCGAAAGCCGCCAGCCAGGCCAAGAGCGCGTTCCTCGCCAACATGAGCCATGAGATCCGTACGCCGATGAATGGCATCCTCGGCATGACCCAGCTCTGCCTCGACACCGAACTGACGCCCGAGCAGCGCGACTACATCACCATGGCCCATAGCTCCGCCCGCGTGTTGCTGAAGGTGATTGATGACATCCTCGACTTCTCCAAGATTGAGGCTGGCAAGATCACGCTGGATATGGAGGAGTTCGCGCTGCGCCCCTTCCTGCAAGGGATCATGCGCCCGCTGATGCCAAAGGCGACCGAAAAGGGCATCGAGTTGCTGGTGGATGTCGCGCCCGGCATCCCGGAGTACATCTACTGCGACTCGGTGCGGCTGCGACAGGTGCTGACCAATCTGGTCAGCAACGCGCTGAAGTTCACCCACGAGGGCGAGGTGGTGATGAGCATCACCCCCGGCATCGCCGCCCAGCAGCTCTCCTTCGAGGTGAAGGATACCGGCATCGGCATCCCGCCAGAGAAGCAGCGGCTGATCTTTGAGTCCTTCAGTCAGGCCGACACCTCCACCACCCGCAAATATGGCGGCACCGGCCTTGGCCTGACCATCTCCGCCCGGTTGGTAGAGATGCTCGGCGGCGAACTGCGCGTCGCCAGCACGCCCGGCAGCGGCAGTACCTTCTTCTTCGCCCTGCCGGTGCTGAAAAAAGTGCCGCAAACAACCGGGCCGACCCACGTACCCGCGGTCATTAAGGGCACGCGCATCGCGGTAGTGGATGACAACCAGACCAACCTGCGGTTGATGCAGGAGATGCTGCGCAATATGGGGCTGCAACCTTTCACCTTTAGCAGCGGCCAGGCGGCGCTGGATGCGCTCGAGATTTCGCCGGACTTCCCGCTGATCCTGCTCGATGCCCAGATGCCGGACATGGATGGCATGACGCTGGCGCTGGAGATCACCTCCACGCCGGAGTTGCGCCACAGCAAGCTGATTATGCTCAGTTCGATGGGGCGCTACATGGACACGGCGGTGCTGAAGAAGATTGGCGTCGTGCACTTCCTCAACAAGCCGGTAGACCAGAATGAGCTGTTCAGCGCCATCGTGCAGACGCTGGCGCCCGGCGCGCCCGCTACCGTCGCGCCAGTGGCCCCGGCCGCGCCGCCGGTCGCCGCGCCTGCGCCACAGGGCCAGCAATACCGCATCCTGCTGGCGGAGGACAATCTAGTGAACCAGAAACTGGCCGTGCACTTCCTCGGTAAGCTGGGCCATCAGGCGGATATTGCCAACAATGGGCTGGAGGCGCTGGAGATGAGTGCCCGGCAGGAGTACGACCTGATCCTGATGGATCTGCAAATGCCGGAGATGGATGGGCAGAAGGCCACCCAGATCCTGCGCCAGCGTGAGGCGTTCGCCACCCCGCCGCACCACTTCCCGATCATTGCGATGACCGCCCATGCCATGCAGGGCGACCGCGAATACTGTCTGGAGAATGGCTTCGATGGCTACATCGCCAAGCCGGTAATGCTGGATGCGCTTTCGACCGAAATTGCCCGCGTGATGGCCAGTCAGCAGGGCGCGCCAGCGCCAGCGGCCCCCGTGGCGGCGAATGACCCGGCCGAGGCGGTCGATTATGCGCTGATGCTGGAGCGGGTTGGCCACGATAAAGAGTTGCTGGTGGAGTTGATCGGCATGTTCCTGCTGGATATTCCGGTGCTGCTCGACAACCTGCACCGGGGCGTGGCGCAGCATGACAATGATGCCGTCAAACGCAACGCGCACAAAATGAAGGGCGAGGCCGCCACCTTTGCCTGCGAGAAGCTGGTACAGGCGCTCGGCCAGCTGGAGCAGGCGGCCGAAGCCGATGACACCGCCGCAATGGCGACGCTGGATAGCCAACTGGATACATTGTGCCAGCGCGTGAATGATGCCCTGACACAGATTAAGGAGACGCCATGAAAAGGTTACTGGTCGCCGCTGGCGCCCTGCTGTTGCTGGCCGGGTGCGCCGATCGCACCGCCCACGGCCCGTCCACCCAGTCGTTGGCCGGCAAGTGGCGGGTGCATGACGCCAACGATCCCGCGCTGGCCGGGTGGCGCGCCGACGATGGCCAGTGGCAGTCCCTGCGCGTGCCGGCCAACTGGTATGTCGCCGGGCTGGATCATCAAGGGGCGCTCTGGTATCGCACCCAGTTCTCCTTGCCGCCGCTGCGCCCGGACAACATGGCGACGCTGGTGTTCAAGGGGGTGGATTACCATGCCGATGCCTGGCTCAACCAGCGCCCGGTGGGCCGCCATACCGGCTACTTCCAGCGCTTCTCCCTCGACATCAGCGAGGAGGCGCGGCGCGACAACCAACTGGCGGTGCGGGTCGATAGCCCCTTCGAGTCGCCGGACTCCACCTGGCCGCTGCATAAGAACGTGATCAAGGGGGTCTTCTCGCAGCATGATGCCCGCCCCGGCGGGGCCTGGACGAAACAGGGGCAGGATGCCAATACCGGTGGCATCTGGGCACCGGTGGACGTGCACATCAGCCGCGGCGCGGTGATTGACAACGTGCTGACCACCCCGGCGTGGCAACAGGGGCTGGCGCACCCGGCGCTGACGCTGGCGATTGACTACCGCACCAACCGCGACCGCCCGGCGATGCTGCATATCCGCGTCAAGCCGCATAACTTCTCCGGCAAAAGTTACACCTTCAACCAGCCGGTCAATCTGGCCTACCAACGCAGCGGCGCGCAATCCTTGCAGGTGACGCTGCCGATGGCGGGGGCGGCGCTGTGGTGGCCGAAAGGGTATGGCGATCCCAACCTTTATGAGGTGGAGGTCAGCCTGACGGACAACCTTGGCGTAATGGACCGCACCACCACCCGCACCGGGCTGCGGCAGATCGTCAAACCCGCGCAGGGCGGCTGGGTGATTAACGGCAAGCGCATCTTCCTGCGCGGCACCAACTACATCGGCTCCTCCTGGCTGAGCGCCATGAAGCCCGCCGACTGGGAGAAAGATCTGGAATTGCTGGAGGAGATGAACGCCAACGCCATTCGTGTGCACGGGCACATTGCCAGCCACGAGCTGTATGAGCTGGCGGATGAGCGCGGAATGCTGATCTGGCAGGATATGCCGTTGCAGTGGGGCTATAACGACAGCCCAGAGTTCGCGCAGGAGGCGGCGCGGCAGGCCACCGACGCCATCCGGCAGTATGGCAACTACCCGTCGATCATTGTCTGGGGCGGACAGAATGAGCCGCCGTTTGATTCACTCTGGATGCAGAAACGCTTCCCAGACTGGTATCCAGAGATGAACAAAAATCTGGCGCAGAAAGTGGCGGATGCGCTGGCGCAGGACACTACCCGCATCATGCACCCGTGGTCATCCGTCACCGAGCACTTCTGGCAGGGGTGGTATTTCGGCACCATCAATGACTTCCTGCAACCGGCCAAGAACGGCATCATCACCGAGTTTGGCGCGGAGGCACTGCCGAATCTGGAGACGCTAAAGACCATCATCCCGGAGAAAGATCTCTGGCCAGCTACCACCCAGCCGGGCGATCCGGGTTGGGCAATCTGGAAGTACCACAATTTCCAGCCGGTGCAGACCTTCCAGTTCGCCAAAATCGAGCGCGGGCCAACCATCCAGACCTTTATCGAGAATACCCAGCGCTATCAGGCTGACTCCGTGCGCACCGCCGCCGAGAGCTATCGCCGCCAGCGCTACCAGCCAGTGAGCGTGCTGTTCCAGTTTATGTTCGTCGAGACCTGGCCCTCCATCAACTGGGGGGTGATGGACTATCGCCGCCAGCCAAAACTGGGCTACTACGCGTTGCAGAAAGCCTATCAGCCAATTTTGCCCTCTATTGAACCCGTTACGCTAAACTGGAAAAGCGGCGCGGCCGGGAAGGTCAACCTGTGGGCGATCAATGACACCCTGAAGGCTTACCCGAAGGCGCGCCTGGCATGGACGATTACCCAGGATAACCGGGTATTGGCGGCGGGCGAACAGCGTCTGGATATGGCGGCTGACAGCGGCGTGAAGCTGGCGGCGGCCAGTGCGGTGCCACAGGGCGGCGCGCCAGTGACGGTGACCAGCCGCCTCTATGACCGGTGGGGCAATCTGCTTGGTGCCAATGACATCGACTTTACCCTACAAAAATAAGCAGGAGGCTTAATGCGTCATCCCTTTCGCGCCCCGCACCGGCTGTCGGCCGGTGCGGGCCTGTTACTGCTCGCCCTTGGCTGCGGAGCCGCCCCCATGACACCCCTGACCATCGCGGAAGATTTCAACGAGAATCTGCCGCTTAGCCAGGCGGTCACCAAGGTGAACGCCGATCGCAGCATCACCTTCCGGCTGTTTGCGCCACAGGCGCGGCAGGTTTCGGTGGTGGTGGGCGCGCTGCCGCGTACCCGCGTCAGCTACCCGATGGAGAAGAACGATCAGGGCGTCTGGCAGTACCGGCTGGCGTCACAGTCGCCCAATCTTTATGAGTACTACTTCAATGTGGATGGCTTCCGCAGCATCGACACCGGCAGCGCGATGCCGAAACCGCAGCGGCAGGTAAACACCAGTCTGGTGCTGGTGCCCGGCAGCCTGCTGGATGAGCGTGCGGTGCCGCATGGCCAGGTGCATGGCCTAACCTACCACTCCAAGGCGCTGGACAAGGAGCGCCACCTCTACCTCTGGTTGCCGCCGGGCTACAGTCAGGCCGACAAGCCGCTGCCCGTGCTCTACTTCTACCACGGCTTTGGCGATACCGAGAGTTCGGCGCTGGTGCAGGGCCGCTTCGCGCAAATCATGGATAACCTGCTGGCAGAGAAGAAGATGACGCCGATGGTGGTGGTATTCCCGGACACCGAAACGGACGTTACTGAGGCGGTGCCGGAGAACTTCCCGCGTCAGGAGCGGCGCAAGGAGTTCTACCCGCGCAATGCCAAGGCGGCTGACCGTGAGCTGGTGGAGGACATCATCCCGCTGATTGAGCAGAGTTACCGGGTGCGCACCGACGCCGAAGGGCGTGGCATCGCTGGCATCTCGCAGGGCGGCTATCAGGCGCTGGTCTCTGGCATGAACCACCTCGACCAGTTCCGCTGGCTCGCCAGCTTCAGCGGCGTGACCACCGTGACCGTGCCGGATGCAGGCGTGGCGCAGGCGCTGGCCGATCCGCAGCGCATCAACCGCCAGCTAAAAGATTTCACGCTGGTGGTCGGCACGGATGATGACGTGACCGGCAAGGACATCAACGACCTGAAAAAGCAGCTGGATGAGAAGCAGGTGAAGGTGGACTTCCACAGCTACCCCAAGCTGGGGCATGAGATGGATGTATGGCGGCCCGCCTATATCGACTACGTGCAGAAAGTCTTCAAATAGCAAAAAGCCCGGCAGTGCCGGGCTTTTTTATCAGGCGGAGACTTAGACGTTCACGCCGAAGCTTTTCGCCAGTGCAGACAAGCCGCCTTCGTAGCCCTGACCCACGGCCTTGAATTTCCACTCGTCATTGTGGCGATAAAGTTCACCGAAGATCATCGCGGTTTCGGTCGCGGCATCTTCTGACAGGTCATAACGCGCCAGTTCGGTTTGGTCATCGTTGTTGACCGCACGGATGAAGGCGTTGCTGACCTGACCGAAGTTCTGCTTGCGCTCATCCGCTTCATAGATGGTCACGGCAAAGACCACTTTCTTCGCGGCGCTATCCACTTTATCCAGGTGGATCAGCAGTTGCTCATCATCGCCCGCGCCTTCGCCGGTGCGGTTGTCACCCTGGTGGATCACGCCGCCGCAAGCGCTGGTTTTGTTGTTGAAGAAGATGAAGCTGGCATCAGAGAGCACCTTGCCATCTTCGCCCACGATGAACGCCGAGGCGTCCAGGTCAAAGGCGTTGCCATCGGTCTGGCGGGCATCCCAGCCCAGACCGAACAGCACGGATTTCATGGAAGGGGCTTCTTTGGTCAGGGAGACGTTGCCGCCTTTTTTCAGTGAAACTGCCATACTTTTTTCCTTTTCGTTAATGTTTTGAAGATCAATCGCGCCGTCCACGACGGCGCGGGGCCAACCATCAGGCCGCGTTAATGCCGAAGTTTGCGCACAGCGCCGACAGGCCGCCGCCAAAGCCCTGCCCTACCGCACGGAATTTCCAGTCACCGTTATGGCGATACAGCTCGCCGAAGATCATCGCCACTTCAGTGGAGCTATCCTCTTGCAGGTCATAGCGCGTCACTTCGTTGTTGCTCTCTTCATTCACCAGACGGATAAAGGCGTTGCTCACCTGACCGAAGTTCTGGCGGCGCGCGGTCGCGTCATGGATGGTGACGGTAAAGACAATCTTGTCGACGCTGGCAGGCACTTTCGCCAGTTCCACCGTCAGCTTCTCATCATCGCCATCACCGGCGCCGGTGCGGTTGTCACCCTGATGCACCACGGAACCGCAGCTGGAGCGCAGGTTGTTATAGAAGATGAAGTCATTGTCCTGTGAGACCTTGCCATTGGCTTGCAGCAAAAAGGCCGAGGCATCCAGGTCAAAGTCCTGCCCATCCGTAGAGCGGGCATCCCAGCCCAGACCCACCACCACTTTTTTCAGGCTTGGGTCGGTTTTGCTCAACGAAACATTGCCGCCTTTGGAAAGTGAAACACCCATGTGGTTCTCCTGTTATCTGTAGAGAGGGCGGGCATCGCCCGCCGGTATGAAAATTTATCCCTGACGATCGTCTGCCGGCGCATCTTTGCCGGGGAACATAACGCTCGCCAGAATGCCAAGGGCCAGCACGCCCAGTACCACGTAGAGGCTGGTGGTGGCGCTGATGCCGTAGCCGTGGTGCCAGAGGTGGTCACTGGCGTTCAGGCCCAGTTTGAACGCGATGAAGAACAGCAGCACGATGACCGCTTTTTCTAAGTGCACCAGATATTTGCGCAGGGCTTCCAGCACAAAGTAGAGGGTACGCAGGCCAAGGATGGCAAACATCATCGCGGAGTAGACGATCAACGGCTCACGGCTGACCGCAATCACCGCCGGTACGCTGTCAAAGGCGAACATCACGTCCGACAGCTCCACCACTGCCACGCAGAGCAGCAGCGGCGTGGCGTAGCGCACACCCTTCTTCACGGTGAAGGCGAAGCCCTGATTCTCGGGCTTGGCCAGCTCGGCGCTTACTTCCTCTGACTTCAGCAGGAAGCGGTTGCCCGCCAGCTTTGGCCAGACTGGGAAGAAGCGACGCACCAAACGGTTGGCGAGGTGATCGGAGTAGTCCTCAATCTCCTCGTCGTCATCGCCAGCGCGCAGCATCATCACTGCCGTCCAGGCGACAATCACCGCAAACAGCATTTCGACCCACGGGCCAAGCATCAGCAGGCCCGCGCCGATCGCCACGAAGATGGCACGAAACACAATGGCCCCGATGATCCCCCAGTAGAGCACGCGGTGGCGATAGCCGTCAGGCACTTTGAACCATGCAAAGATGGCCATCATCACAAACAGGTTATCGACCGACAGCACCTTCTCCAGCGCATAACCGGTGACAAACAGGCTGGCAATCTCCGCGCCGTGGTGGAAATAGAGGAAGGCGGCGAAGCCCAGTGCCGTCGCCACCCAGAACAACGACCACATCACCGCGCTTTTCAGGCTGATCGCCTTATCGCCACGGTGGGCCAGCAGGTCAATCAGCAGCGCGGCCACGGCCAGCACCACAAAAACGATGACCGTTTCAGCCGGGAAACCAATCAGGGTAGATTCCATCGTGTACTCTCAGTTAGAAGAATTCGTCAGGCTTCAGGCCCAACTCATGGCAGATGGCAATCAGGGCCTGCTTCTCCGCCTCATCAAAATCTGCGTCGCTCTTGGCGATCATCACGCCCAGACGCACCGCCGCACGGGCCTCCTCCGGCTTGTTGCGCAGCTTGCCGATCACCTTCAGGCACTCGGAGCGCCCAATATCCAGATCGAAATCAAACTTCTCAGAGAGCTTCTGGAATTCGCGGATCACTTCGTCAGTGCTGAAGACCTTGAGCGCGTCGCTGATTTCAAAGTACTTCACCAGCTTCTGCTTCTCTTGCGGCGAGACCACGCCATCGGCAAACGCGATATAGGTGCCGGTCGCCACACAGCCCTGCATGAAGTCTTTACCCTTATAGCGGCTGACCTCGGTCAGGAAGGTTTCGCGGCCCTGATTGAATTTATTTTTGGCCCAATCAAACATAGTATTTTCCTCGTAAAAGATTACTTGCTGCCTGCCCGCCAGTTGAAACCCCAACCGTAGGCTTTATCCATCGGCTCATGGCCGGCGAAATAGTCATTCAGGCGTTCCACCTTCAGGGTGCCCTGGGTGTTCTCCAGCCGGGCGATGGCGCACATCATGTTGCGGCTGCCGCCTTCGGTGAGGCGGGTCTCAATCGGCGGCTGCTCTGGCAGTTGCAGCGTGACCACGCCGTCGGTTTTCGCCCAGTTCGGCACGCCCTTATAGATGAAGGCGAACACCACTACCTCAGCAATCTCATCCCAATGCGCGCCATTGATGTTCAGCCACTCGCCCTCAGAGCGGGAGCCGGTGCGGTCATCGCCCTCCAGGTGCACATAGGGGAAGCGATCAAAATCACCGAAGCGGTTGCCGAGCGCCTGAATCAGGTCTTTCTCACCATTTTTCAGGCGGACGTAAGCACCGAGATCGAGGTCAATGGCGTTGAGCTTGTTGAAGAAGCCGCCGCCACTGCCGCGGTTCCAGTTCAGGTTGACGCGGATACGGCCAAAGCCCTGGCTCTTGCTCAGGTTGACCGACTTGGTCAGGTTGATGGTCGGCTGCTCTTTGGTCAGCGTCACCTTGCTGAGGTTGATTGGCGCGGGTTTCGGGGTCGGCGCGGGAGCGGGCGCTGGCGCGGGGGTCTCCTCTGCGGCCTCATCGATGGTCACGCCATAGTGCTCGGCCAGCGGTTGCAGCCCGCCATTGAAGCCCTGCGCGACAAAGCGGAATTTCCACTCGCCGTTGCGGCGATACAGTTCGCCGAGGATCAGCGCCGCCTCGCGGCGCCCTGCCAGATCCACCTCGCCCGCCAGTTGCGGCTGCCCGTTATACTCAACACCCACGGAAAGGGAGCGCAGCGCCTGCACTGACTGGCCACCCTCTGGCGTAATGGTGAAGGCCACTTTCTGCACGTCGGCGGGCAGCGCGCTGAGGTTCACGGAGAAGGCGCTGGTTTCGCCCTCGGTCAGCAGGATCAGCGAGCGATCCTGGCTCTGTTTCTGGCCGTAGAAGACAAAATCGTCATCCTGGCGAGTTTTGCCCTGCTCGTTCAGGCGAAACGCGGAGACATCCGCGGCCACGCCGCTCTTGATGCGGATGATGACCGTGGTGTTTGGCACGGCGGCATTGCCGCCGGCAATCAGTTGGGTCGCCATGGTTACCCCGCCAGCTCGCGCACGATCATCGGGATCATGCTCTCAATGGTGCGGCCATTGGCCGGGATACCGTGCGCCTTGAACTGCCAGTCGCCGCCGGTGCGGGAGAGCGAGGCAATAAACAGCGCGGTGTGCTCCCCTTTCTGCGCCAGATTGTAGGTCGCCAGCTCTTTATTGGCCTGATCGAGGATGCGCACCCCGGCATTTTCCACTTTCGTGAAGTTCTGGCCGGTAAAGCTGTTGACGGTGAACGCCAGGTGCTGCACCTCTGAAGGCACGCGGCGCAAATTGATGGTGATCACCTCATCATCCCCGTCACCCGCGCCAGTACGGTTATCACCGCTGTGCACCACCGCCCCGCAATCTGACTCAAGCTTGCGGAACCAGACGGTATCCACCTCGCGCCCGGTGCTGTCCAGCATGACGCAGGAGGCATCCAGGTCGATGTCACCGCCACCGCCGCCAAACAGGCCGAACAGCCCTTTGCTTTTTACCGCATCCCAGCCGAGACCTACATGAACCGCGGTAACGGTCGATCCTGACTCCTTGGTCAAAGACACCGACTGGTTTTTACTTAGCGAAATAGCCATCACGAAACTCCTTGCTGTGAAGATAAGCGTGTGCAAATGCATTCAGTGCCAACAAGTGAATCTTTTATGACGGGTTACCCATTAGCCATAAATAGATTGATTCACACCTGTTAACCTGCAAATAAATCGATCTGGCGACAGTATTACAAGAAATAGTCTGAGTTGTTTAGGAAAGGTTTATTGATTTACACATCAAATGATTAAACTATAAAAACTGACTTTGATTGCAATAGTCACGGAGTAAATGGTAACGACTGTAACAAACTCCTCCTTGGTGTTTTACGCTTTGTGTAAATCTATGTAATAAAAACTTTTTTTACAGTAAATCGTTGCTTAATTATTCTTGTTTGATTTATTAATTCATCAACCATGACTATTTTTTGATTAAAATAAATACCTTTCAGCTCTCATTTCCCGACGATTTACATTGTCCTATTTAAATAAATAGAAATAAAATTACATTTATTGACATATTTTGCAAAGATAAGTAAATGCCATTGATTTATCTGCCAACTATCTTGCCAACTATAAAGATGAAACGTGGAAGATTCTTCGATCCACACCGCACTCTTTTCTGTGAAATCTGAATCAATACGTCTGTCGGCCTTTGAAAAAAACTTTCTTAGTTGTCAGGCGGTATTCCTGTTGCTTCAGAAAGGGAAAACAATGATAAAAGCCAACAGATACAATATCTTTGACATCAAGATGCAGCTCATTTTCGCGTTTGGGTCACCAGACAGTGTTCAGGCGCGGGAACGGCAGTTGTTGCAGGAGATCATCCCCCATTGCGCACGCAATCTTCCCTTCGTGATCGATCACCTTGACCTGCTGCATGAGGGGGTGGAGCTGCGGCTCACTATGTCGCCAGGTACCGAATTGTCAATGTTGGTCAATGCCCTTAAAACCCACAGTGCCAAACAGCTGGGCGAAATAACCGGAAACCGTAAGTCTGGCTTATGGTTGCGGGGCTATGGTGCCCACTCTATTGGCGAGGTGCCCGCCGCTGCCTCGACGCTCTCCGCGCTGATCGCCAAGAACCGTCGGGAGCAACAGTCATGATGTGGTTGATGGAAGGATTCTCATCCCAACGCGGGATAATCCAAGGCTTGCGCGAGGCGATTCGCCACTACGGTTGGCAGGATGCCCACGGCCAGCCATTGAGCGTTATCGCCTCACACCGGCAGTACCGGCCAGAGATCACCCAGTGCGCCGATATCGCGCTGCGCGAACCGACTGACCCGGTGCAGCGGCTGGAGTTTATACGGGAAACCGTTGCGGCTTATCAGGTCAGGGTCATCCATACCGGCAAGCCGGGCCGTTGGTTTGAAGCCCACCGACAGGAGATTGAGGCTACCGGCGTGCAGTTGATCACGGGTGCAACCGGGCCGGCCTCACAGGCACTGGCGGATGACAAAGCGGCCTTCACCGAGGCATTGATGGCACAGGGCATTCCGCATACCCCGGCGGTACGCGTGGAGAACCTGGAGGCGCTACGCGACACGTTGCAGACGCTGAAGGCCAGCTACCCGCGCCTGTGCATCAAACCCAATACCGGCATCTATGGCCTTGGCTATTGGCAGTTGGACGATCAGGCACCAGCCAGTTTGATGCTGGAGGCGCCAGACTCCCGCCGCATCCGTACCGAAACCTATCTTGACGCGCTGGCCCAGAGCGGCGGCCTGAAACAACCCATGATCGTCATGCCCTATCTGCCCGGCCCGGAGTGCAGCATCGATTTGGTGGCGCGTCGTGGACAGGTACAGGCGGCGCTGGGCCGCCGTAAAGATGGCCCGATGCAAACGCTGTTTGAGCATGGCGAGGAGGTTGAATTGGCCTGTCGCGTCGCGGCGCTGCTTCAGGCAGATGGGTTGATCAACGTCCAGACGCGGGCCGGTGATGATGGCCGCCCGCGCGTGCTGGAGTGCAATTTGCGCCCCAGCGGCGGGGTCGCCTATGGCCTGCAAAGCGGCATCAATTTACCGGCCATCATGATGGCCGATCGGCTGGGGTTAACCCTTCCCCGCCAACAACTCCGCCATACCACGGTGCGTATCGTGGAAGAGGCTATTCCGGTTCCTGCCAGCGAGTCACACCATGCGTAATGCCCACGGTCACGAAGAACATTTGGAGGCCAGCCTGCCGGCGGGCAAGATGTCGCTGGACCTCTTTTGCCAGCCGGGATGGAGCGCTGACACGCTGTTCTCTATGGCACAGCGCCGCAATCCACGGCGCGCCTTTCTGTTTGTCAGCAAGGTGCTGGGTCGCCATATCCCCTGCCCGCCCCGCCTGATGCGCAAAGCCTTTAGCGATCTGGCCGACCAGATCCCCACCAACCTGCCCGGCCCGCTGCTGGTGATGGGCATGGCGGAGACGGCGGTCGGGCTGGCGGCGGGTGTCCATGCCGCCCTGCGTGCGCGCGGTGAGCAGGCGATCCTGCTGACCACCACCCGCCACCCGCTCGGTGGCGATCTGCTCTGCCGTTTTGAGGAGGAGCACAGCCACGCCACGGCGCATCTGGTGCATCAGCCTACCCACCCTGCCCTGCGTGAACAGGTGCAGCAGGCCCGCACGTTGGTGATGGTGGATGACGAGGCCACCACCGGCAAAACCTTCCTCAACCTCTACCGTGCGCTGCACGACGCTGGGCTTACCCAGTTGCGGCAGGTGGTCACCGCCACCCTGACAGACTGGTCAGCCAATGCGCTGGGCGGGCAGATCGCCCTGCCGGTCAGCGCGGTCTCGCTCGCCACCGGCCGCTGGCGCTGGACACCGGCCAGCACGCCGGTGGTGCTGGATGCCCCGCAGGTCAACATTACCGCGCGTGGCAGCCAGCCACTGAACGGGCTGGCGGATCGCTGGGGACGGATGGGCGTTGACGAGGTGGAGCGCCTGCTGCACCTGCCGGCCCCCTGTCCCGGCGAACGCATTCTGGTGCTTGGCTCTGGGGAGTATGTCTGGCAGCCGTTCCTGCTGGCCGAATGGCTGGAGAACCAAGGGGCGCAGGTCAAATTTGGCTCCACCACCCGCTCCCCGGTCTCGCCGGGGCTGGCCATTGAGCAGGCGATGAGCTTCCAGGATCACTATGGTCTGGGCGTACCGATGTACCTCTATAACGTCGATCCCGCTGCCTATGACCGGGTGATCCTCTGTACCGAGACACCCGCCTCCGCGTGGGATCCGGCTTTTTTGGTTCGCTTCCCGCATCTGCACATCCACGAGGGCTGATATGCCGCACGACGCCTTTACCCGCCCGATCATCTTTACCGATCTGGACGACACCCTGTTTCAGACCCTGCGCAAGATCCCTGGCCCGCAGGCGCAGCAACCCTTAGCCGTCGGCGCGCTGGACAGGGATCTCGCCCCGCGCAGCTTTATGATGGCGCGGCAGGCCAATCTGGTGCAGTGGATGCTGGCACAGGCGGAGACCATTCCGGTCACCGCGCGCGGCACTGACGAGCTGGCGCGGGTCTGCATCCCCTTTGATTCCTACGCCATCACGACCCACGGCGCGGTGATTTTGACACCACAGGGCGAGCCGGATGCCAGCTGGCAAGCGCAGATCAGCGCGCAGCTTGCGCCCTACCAGACACGGCTGGCGGCGCTGCAACAGCATGTATCAACGCTGTTGGCCGACCCACAGGCGCAGGATGCCCATCTGCCTACCGCGCCCGGCTGGTGCCGGATGTGCCAGGAGTATGGCATCCCCATCTATCTAGTGATGAAGGTGAAGGAGAGCAGCCAACTGGAGGCGCTCAACCGCTATGCCGACTGGGTAGCACAAACCTTTGATCTGGACGGGTTCTACGTCCACCGTAATGGCAATAATATTGCCTGGTTGCCCAACTGCATCGACAAGGGCCACGCCGTGCGCTACCTACTGGCGCGGCTGCATGAACACGCGCCTGATCGGCCAGTGCTCGGCTTTGGCGATAGCCTGACGGATTTCAGTTTTATGCAGCAGTGTGACTTTCTGGCGCTGCCCCAGCGCAGCCAGGTGCTGGCCCTGTTGCAGGATGCCCTGTCGCGGCATTGATTAAGGAGTGATTATGCATACCCCCTTCGCCCTCGCCTCGGGCTCTTATGATGCGTCGGACATTACGTTCCTGCTCTCGCCGGTCGAGGTGGATTACACCCCGGTTGAGGAGAAGGAGCGCCTGATCCAGCGGGGCGACAAACACTATTCAGAGATGCTCTCTGAGGAGCCAACGCCATCGGCGGCGCATCAGGCCATCTACCGGCAGGCAATGGCGCAGTTTGGCCCACGCATTGCCCAAGAGGTGACCGCACTGGCGCTTGGCCTGGCGGAACAGGTCAGCGCCCGCCCGCTGGTGCTGGTTTCGCTGGTGCGCGCCGGGGTGCCGCTGGGCGTCTGCCTGCTGCATACCCTGCGGGATCTGGGCATCGACGCGGTGCACTATGGCGTCAGCATCATCCGCGATCGCGGACTCGATCAAACGGCGTTGGCGCACATCACCCAGACACATGGCAGCGCCGGGGTGGTGTTTGTTGATGGCTGGACGGGCAAGGGCGCCATTTCGCGTGAGCTGGCGGCGTCGCTGGCCCCGCTGCCAGCCTTTGGCCATCCGCCACGGCTGGCGGTGCTGGCCGACCCCGGCGGCTGCGCCTGGCTCTCTGCCTCCGGCGAGGATTGGCTGATGCCGTTCGGCATCCTCGGCGCGCCGGTCTCCGGGCTGGTCAGCCGCTCGTTATGGCGCGAGGGCGAATTTCATGGCGCGATGTATTGCCGCCACCTGCTCGACCATGACATCAGCCGCCAGTTTGTCGCGGAGATTGATGCCCTGCGTGCGCAGCTGAGCCAACCGGTGGCGGCCGCGCGGCCTGACCCCGAACGGCGCACCCTGCGTCGCCACTTAAGCGAGCGGGTGCTCGCCATGCTGGCGGAGACCTACCGGGTTGACTCCCTTAACCGCATCAAACCCGGCATCGCCGAGGCCACCCGTGCGGTGATGCGCCGGGTGCCAGATCATGTGCTGGTCAGCAATAAAGCGGATGCCGACGTGGCCCTGCTGGTTCACCTCGCGGAGGAGGCTGGTATCCAGGTCGAAGAGGTTGGCGAGGCCATCGGGATTTACCGGGCTGTCACCATTATCAGAAAAGTGGTGTAAGGATGAGGATGATGGAAACTGTCACGCCTAACGATTTGGGTGCCACCCTGTATGTACCGGCCACCCATCCCCAATTGCTGGCGATTGCCCGTGGCGAGAAGTACCCGGAGTTGCTCTCTATGGTGATCTGTCTGGAGGATGCGGTGCTGGAACGCGATATCCCGCAGGCGCTGGTCAACCTGCGGGTGACGCTGGCACAGCTTGCCGACTCCCCCATCGAGCCGCGCCCGCTGCTGTTTATTCGCCCGCGCCATCCTGACATGGCTGCCGCCCTGGTGGCTGACAGCGCGCTCTGCCTCAATGTGGTGACCGGGCTGGTGCTGCCCAAATTTACCCTCGCCGATCTGGAGCGCTGGTTGGCGATCACCGCACATAGCCACCTGCGCTGGATGCCCACCCTGGAGGATGCGCGGGTCTATGATGTCGCACAGATGCAGTTGCTGGCGGAGGCGCTGCACCAGCGCGCGGCCGACCGGGTACTGGCGTTGCGAATTGGCGGCAATGATTTGATGAGCGTATTGGGGCTGAGGCGCAGCAAAGATCATACGCTGTATGAGGGGCCGTTGGGCTATGTGATTAAAATGCTGGTCAGCGTGTTTGGATCACGCGGGTTTGCCCTCACCTCGCCGGTCTGTGAGTTGATCGACTCGCCGGACATGCTGCGTCAGGAGCTGAAACAGGACATTTTGCATGGGCTGGTGGGCAAGACTGCCATTCATCCCAGCCAGATCCCCATTATCCATGCCGCCCTGAAAGTCGCGCCACGGGACTACCAGGAGGCATTGCGCATCCTGAATGCTGACAGCGCGGTATTCAAGTCTGACGGAGCAATGTGCGAGCCAGCCACCCACGTCAACTGGGCGCACCGCATCATCCAGCAGGGGCAAAAATATGGCTATGCAGAAAGCCCCTCCGGCGAGGCCGAACGCATCAACCACGCCGGATAAAGCCCCCTTTAGCGCGCGAAGTGATCCAGCAGCGCATCCTGTAGGGCCAGCGGCATGACCGTCATGTGTGACTGGCCCGGATAGAGCATAAAGCTGACGTGGCGGGCACCCTCTGGCATCGCCTGCAATGACCACGCCAATTCACGCACGCCATCCACCATGGCACGCTGCTGGCGGTGGCGCGCCAGTACCTCACGCTGCTCCGCTGGCAACTGCATCTCACTTTGCTGCAATGACTGCTCATACTCCCCGACCGTCAGCCGCAGCCGATCTGGCCACTTTTTCGGCGGCTGTTTCGCCAGCGTCATCAGGTAACGGTTGTTCCACCAAACCGAGGGGCTGGCAGCATAGAAGTGTTGGAAGGTGTCTGGCTGCGTCAACGCGGTATAGAGCGTGTAGAGGCCACCGTAGGAGTGGCCGAACAGCGCCTGACGTTGATGATCGATCGGCAGCTGCGTTTCGATGTGCGGCTTCAACTCCTGCATCACAAAACGGGTAAAGGCTTGGGCATTGCCCGGTGCGCCCGGATCATAGGTGCCGCCAGCCGGGTTGCTCTCCAGCTTGACCTCTTGGGTGGCGGGGCGGTAATCCTGATCGCGGCGTGATTTGCCCGGATAGCCAATCGCCACCACCACACCCGGCTGCATTGGGCAGCGGCTGCAAGAGTATGACGCCATCATGCTGGCCGCTGGCGCGAAGGCGGCATTGCCATCCAATAAATAGATGACCGGCCACCCCCCGGCGGGCGCGTTGCCCGGCGGAACGTAGGTCATGATTTGATAGTCACCGTTTTCAGAATGCAGGGTTTCCACCTGCGATCCTGGCAATACATAACCCTGCCCGGCCGCCAGTGTAGCGGTGGTGACACATAACCCGAGAAGAAGGAAAAGCGCGCGCATCCGTTGCTCCCTGACTGTAACGCCCCGCCATTGGCGAGAGAGATGAGTGATTTTTTGACGGCAGAACAGTAGCACAGCCATTAATGAGAGTGCTAATAATTATCATTTACTTAACGTAACCGCCGCCGTCATAGCGTGCGCTGCTTCCAGGAGAGGAGAGATAGCCATACCATAATCCTGAAATCATAAGATTACAGGATTACAGGATTACAGGATTACAGGATTACAGGATTATTTGTCTGCCGTTTTCCCCAGCACGTCAATCAATGCGTCGAGGTTGGTGTTGCGGGTGCCCTTGCGCCAGATGAGCCAGATGTCCGCGAACATATCCTCATCTTGCAACGTATGGGTTTTGACGCGCGTGGCCCCCGGCAGGGAGTTCAGCACCGACTCCAAAATCATCGCGATGCCCGCGCCGGTGCTGACGCACGCCAGCATACTGTGGTAGGACTCAATCTCCACAATCCTTTTAGGTTGGACATTTCCCTGCGCGAACCAGTTGCCGAGCCGCCGGCGATAGGAGCAGGTATTGCGGAACGCGAAGACCGCATCCTCCCGGACATCCTGCGGCCCCTGAATGGGTGCGTGGTCATGGGCCGAGATCAACACCATCTTCTCTTTATAGAGCGGAATGCCCTCCAGCTCTGACGGCAGGGTCATCACATCCGTAAAGGCGGCGGCATAACGCCAGTTCAGGACATCTTCCGTCACTTCATCTGACAAGCCGGTAAATAACTCCAACGTCACCTGTGGGTAGCGATTATGGTACGCTGCCATGACATCAGGCAGGTGAATGGCTGCGGTGCTCTCCACCGCGCCCAGGGTAAATAACCCGCCCGGCTCCTGGCGCTGTATCGAACGTCGCCCCTCCTCTGCCAATTCCAGCAGCCGGGTGGCATAGCCCAGAAAATCCCGCCCTTCGGCAGAGAGGTAGATGCGCTGCTTCTCACGGATGAACAATTGGCAGCCCAGCTCCTCCTCCAGCTGCCGGATACGGGTGGTGATATTGGAGGGCACCTTGTGCAGTTGCCGCGCGGCACCGGTGATCGATCCTAGCGTGGCGGCGGTTCGAAAATACTCAAGCTGTGTAAAGTCCATCTTCTCACCTAAAGAATAAGTTTTTAACTATTATTCATTATACAAGAATTGATGCGCTGGATAGGCTACCTGCCTGCTATTTTTTTGGAGAGTGTTGTGTCACAGATGCGCGTCGCCCTTACCGGGTTTTTTACGTTAATTGCTGTCATGGGCATGGGGCGGTTCTCCTTAACCCCCCAACTGCCGTTGATGTTACAGGAGCAGATTATCTCGCTCTCATCGGCTGGCCTGCTGGCTTCCATGAACTATATCGGTTATCTGGTAGGGGCCATCTATGCCATGCGCCTCAACCAGCGCCACGCGCTGCACCTGCGCGTAGGCATCTGGATGACGGTTGCCGCTACCCTGCTTTCAGCCTTTACGCCTGATTTTACCTTGCAAGCGATTTTGCGCTTTCTTGCTGGGTTGGGCGGCGCGTGGGCGCTGATCATCATTACAGCCTGGACACAGGATCGGCTGGCCGTATTCAACGCTCCTCGTCTATCTGCCGCCGTCTTTTCCGGGCCGGGCGCGGGCATCATGCTGACCGGCATTCTCGCGTGGGTGCTGGCCCATGTCGACGCCTCCTCCGAGCAGGGGTGGCTAGTCTATGGCGGCGTGGCGTTGCTGATCGCCCTGCTGTTCCGCACCTCACTGCCAACGGAAATCCATCGACCGCAGGCGGGCACAGCCGCCCCGCTCAGCTGGTCTCCGGCGTTGAAAAAATTGCTGGTGACCTACACCCTCGCCGGTTTTGGCTACATCCTGCCAGCGACCTTCCTCTCACAGTTGGCAAACGTGATGTTCCCCGGCAGTACGCTGGCCGCGCTTTTCTGGCCGATGTTTGGACTGGCAGCAATGCTGGGTGTGGCTGCCGTGATTTTCCTCGGCACTCGCCTGCCAACCCGCTTCCGGCTGACGCTGACGCTGGTGCTTCAGGCAATCGGCGTTGCCTCTGTGGTGGCGTTCCCCGGCATGGCAGGACTGGTCACCGGTACACTGCTGACCGGGGGCGGTTTTCTGGCAATCATGCAGCTCAGCATGAGAATGGGCCGTGAGATCGCACCCTCCCAGACCGCGCGGGTAGTAGGCATCCTGACCACGGGTTATGCCACCGGTCAACTGGTCGGCCCGCTGGTCTCTTCCGCCAGTGTGCACCTGTTCGGGTCGCTCTCGCCGGCACTGGGTGTAGCTGCGGTGAGCCTGATTGCCGCAGCGGCGCTCACCGCTTCCAATCGCCCGTCCTCTGGCCTTGAAGCCACTCAAGCAAAATAATCCAGCTCTATTCACTTCAGGCCGCGTAAGCGGCCTTTTTTATTCTGTGGCGCATCATTTTTCTGTCACGCTAAGTTGCTGTAATGGCGGTCACTGGGGAGGGAGCAGAGGGTGGGAAGCACGTAAGAATGATGCATTGCGTCATCATAAGATTGGCAAAAAGAAAAGCGCTATAGCGCGCTAAATGTACAATATTTCACTTGTAATTTTTGGATTTATTCAAACTTATAAAAGTTATTCACAGAAACGGGGGATAACTCTGTGCGTTACTTGGGTGAGATGCCCAACAAGCGCTCTCCCACCCCCTGAGACCCATATCAACTTTTTGCGGAAGCCCGTTTGGTCCGGGTATTCACTTCTGCCATTACCGCTTTCTGCGCCACCTTATCACCCACGATTTTGTACCAGCTTGCTAACTTCCGCAGGTCTGGCAGGGTGGCCTTCTCCGCTTTGTCATAGGCCAGTAACCGCGCGCGATACTCCTCAAAAATCTCAATGCAACTGCGTGCCCACTCCCCTTCGAGATCCGACCCCGCAACGGCCCGCGGGCGGCGCGGCAGGCGCGGACGCAGCGGCTTGCTCGCTTCCGGGGAGGATTCATCCATGTAGGCGAATTTGATAGCGACAACCGTGCGGCCACTTTTGATGGGTTCCCAAACGACGGAGATGTCGGTATTGGCGTTGATGCGGTTGATGGTTGGCTCAAGCAGCTTCTGCCGGAAATCACGGTAATCTTCATACTTGCCGACCAGCCCGGCTTTCTCGCGCATCCAGCCGAGATCGAGCGTCACCTCCACGGCTTTGCTGCTACGTCGGCCATAGAGATTCTTGGCTTTGATCAACCAGCCATAGAGTCGCACGGAAAAGGGGGTATCAAGTTTGGCGATATTGGTGAAATTGAGCTTGGTGAAGGACTCCTTCAGCTCATACAGATAGGGGGCGACATCCTGCCCGAAACGCAATACCACGGCGCTGTGATCGTCGCTGCTGACATACTCCAGGCGGGAGAACCAAGAGAGTTGCACGGTACGGATCTTGCCGGTTTTGACATCCGGTTTGTAGATCGTCACCGGCTTTTTCATCAGGCTTTCCGCCGCTTCCCGCAGCTGCCGGTGGCTGCTGGTGGGGTTAACCCCATAGATACGCTGATAATCCTGAGGAAAAAGACGGTAAAGCGTGTCAGGTTGAGGTTTCCTGCTATCAATTTGCGCCAGCGCCAGGTTGAGCAACCGCATCTCATCCAGCGTCACACTGTAGGCGCCTTCAAGCAGATCGTTGCCCTGAACCACAGTAAGTTTGTTGAGTTCCATGAAGCAGGATCCTTAAGTGGAATGTATTTAAATTATTCCACATAAAAAATAAAAGCGTAAAGAAAAAATATCCGCTGTAATACACTGTTTTAATTATTAAATTATTCACTAACTCATAGCGGTTACAGGAAATGTCTCCACATAGTGATTTTGATCGCAGTTCGATCCCCACCGCGATCCCGGCCAATGGCTACCCCTTTTGACAGGAAATTTCTCCACCTTTACCCCATTGCCGCCCTGCCCTCCCCTTTCGTCGACAGGAAATCCCTCCACGTGTGCTGTACCCATAGGTCAAAGGGGCCTGGAGAACAGGAAAAGTCTCCACCTTTAACAGGCGAGCCAGGATAACGGGCAGTGTTTGGGCGCGAATATCCAGAACAGGAAATCTCTCCACCTATCGCAGCTGAACTCCGCTGGCAGCTGGGCTGAAGAGAGCAACAGGAAATTCCTCCACCTTTAAGCGGCGGCAGAGGCAACAGGAAATTTCTCCACGTGACAGTAACCCAGCGGTCTGAGAGGGATGAACAGGAAATCACTCCACCTATAGATTTGCGAAATAGCAGGCAAACATGGCCTACCAACATCCGGCTCAGCCAGTGGCTTAGTGTACAGAGTGGGAAAAAGCATTTTGCCCTGTTTTTAGTGATGACAGGAAATCTCTCCACATAAGAGCAAGTGCACGGCTAACAGGAAATTTTTCCACGTAATCTGCTTTTGAGAAGCACCATCACTTCAAGGAGTTATTACGGGATCACGTAACAGATTGTCTACTTATCAATGCCAAAAACGGCCACAGCGGGGCAGGAAATGACTCCACATCAGAGGGGGCAGCAGAGGAGGAAAAGAGTAATAAATATCCTAGATCCGGGTGAAATGATTAGGATCGCATGAAAGTTATCAACAGGAAAAGATTCCACATATAGAAGGCTAATTAAATCAAAAAGTTATCCACAGGAAAAAATTCCACATATAACAGGAAATCTCTCCACGTATAACAGGAAATCTCTCCACCTGTAGCAGGAAATCTCTCCACATATCTCATTGCAACCGTTTGATCTTAAAAAGCGAAATGTGCCCTTAAAGAGAAAGATCTAAAATTAAAAAGAGATAAAGACTATTTTGATCTTGGATCTTAAAGGGATCTTTCAGGAGGGTTCCTGGGTGAAGCAGGCATTAGCCCATTTTTGTAAGATCAGGGCCGGTGCGGCCCCGATAGGCGATCACTGCTCGTTATGGGCAAGCCAACCCTGGATCAATTCGGTTAATACATCGCGCATCTCACGATCCTTCAGGAAACAGGTCGTCTTGAAGCGACGATGAAGATCCTCGTCAATGTTCGTCTGTAGCTTCTTCTGCGCCGCTGAGGGCTTGGCAACCGCATCTAAGGCGGGTGCCAGCTGCTTGTGTTGACCAAGTTTCATCTTCATGCGAGCAACTCCAGAATCTCTTTGGTGATGATCTCGATTTCACCCTTGGCATTGCCATCTGTGGTGTCGAAGACGGTGCCACCATCCAGCATGGTGCGGATATAGACCTGACGCTGGGTCGTACCGGTTTTCAGCGCAGGCACGCCGGTGTCCGCAATCGACTCTTTCAGCACTTCCAGCATCTTGGCAGAAGCCACTTTTTTGGTGATGAGGAAGCGCGCAACGATAGGTTGGAGGTTCTCCCGCGCTTCAACCACCGCCAGGATGGCACCACATGCAGCAAAATCGAGGGGAGAGGGTGTCACAGGTATCAACACCAGATCGCTCACCATCACGGCCGCAGAGGAGATGGCAGAGATGGCCGCCGCGCCATCGATGATGACGTAGTCATACTCTTTGAGCTGCTTGCGAACGGTGTACACCTCTTTTTCAGAGGCCGCTTCCGCCAGGTCAAATTGGCATTTTTCCTCTTCGTACCAGTTGCTGATACTGCCCTGGGGATCGGTGTCCACCATCACGACTTTGTGACCTTGTCTCGCCAAGCAGGTCGCGACGTTGACGGAGGTTGTGGTCTTCCCTACCCCACCCTTTCCGTTCAGGAAAGAGATGATTTTTGCTGCCATGAGCTCACCTTCATAATCTCAGGATTCCAGGATTCTGTGATTCTCTCATCCTAGGATTACAGGATGCGGGAACGAAGCGCTTACTATAAAGAAAGTTATCAAGGGGTTCAATGGCAATGATTACAGAATCCTAGGATTCTGGGATTACAGGATTCTGTGATCAAGCCTGATTCTACCTGCATTGAGCGTAAAATAATTGCCTTAATAATCCTGGAATCCTAGGATTATGGAATCCTCGTTGGAGGGTGGGCAAAGCCGAGTCACCGGGCTTTCTCGCACTTGAAATGGCAGGCAGTCAGGCGGGTATTGCCTGTTCCATGCGTGGCTAAGGTGGAGCGATTTCATGCTCCTGCCCAAACCAATTTAGTGAATTTTCTGATCGTTTTTTGTAGCCAAAAAAATTTATATTTATCCCAGGATTGCAGGATTTTAAGATGCTGGAATCCTCGCCCGATGACACTTTTCGGCCATGAAAAAAACTCGCCTGTCATGAAAACGTCACAATATGAAAGATTACGGAATCCTGGGATTATGGAATCTTTTACGGAAAATAGTTTGTTGGCAAAGAATCGAATTTTTTCGGAAGCAGGAAATCTCTCCACCTTAGTTTTTGGGCAGAATCGGAAGGTTAGTGTACAGAAGCGACAAGGTCTGAAATGCCTAATGACTCATTGATCGCGGTGATGGAAAAGGCATGGCGCCGCCCGCGCACAGCGGGCGTTTGCGGCGTGATCAGGCCAAGGTGGAAGGATTTTCTGTAGGCACTATGCCCCCATTGCTGCTCGCGAACATGGCTACGCCTACGTGCATCATAGAATCCTATAATCCCAGGATTACGGGATACTCGTTGGATAAGTATCACTTGTCAGGCCGGATGCAGTAGAGAACCCTTTGCACAGCATCACAGCATCACAGCATCACAGCATCACAGCATCACAGCATCACAGCATCACAGCATCACAGCATCACAGCATCACAGCATCTTATAATCCTATGATTACAGGATTCCAAGATTACAGGATTATTGCTTGACAGCGAGAATCCTGGAATCCCAGCATCCTGAGATGACAGGATGACAGGATGACAGGATGACAGGATGACAGGATGACAGGATGACAGGATGACAGGATGACAGGATGACAGGATGACAGGATGACAGGATGACAGGATGACAGGATGACAGGATGACAGGATGACAGGATGACAGGATGACAGGATGACAGGATGACAGGATGACAGGATGACAGGAAATTTCTCCACCTATCTTTTTTGGCCCACTATACGTTACAGCAATGAACATTTTGTCATCAAACCAGCCTGGCTGCGGCCGCACATGCTATGTGGAAAGATTTTCTGTATGCCTATGCTTCTAGAATCCCACAATCCCACAATCCCACAATCCCATAATCCCATAATCCTGTAATCTTGGGATTATAGGATTCGCAGGTGATGCTCAGCTGGGAAAGGGGGTTGCCTGATCAACAAGCCTATGCGGTAAAAGCTGTTCCGCCAGTTCTACCCACAGGGCAATGCCTGTTTCAATTGAATCATCGTTGAAATCAAAACATGCGCTGTGCAGGGGAGGGGAGGGCGCTGCCTTGTCGGCACCCAACCAGAAATAGGCACCGGGGCAGGCGTGAAGCATGAAGGCAAAATCCTCCGACGCCATAGAAGGATTGGTTCCCCAGTGAACATGATCCTTGCCGACCACCCGCTCTGCGACACAACGTACTTTCTCTGCCCAGTCTGCATGGTTGAGTGTCACCGGATAACCGCGTTGATAGTGCATCTCCCCTCGCACACCAAACGACCGTGGCAGATGGGTAACGAACTCCCCAATCAGTGTCTCCACCCGGTCACGGACGTTGGCATGTAGGCAGCGTACCGTTCCTTTCAATACTGCGCGTTCTGGAATGACATTGATGGCCTCGCCAGCGCTAAGTTGAGTCACGCTGATGACCGCGGAATCAAGAGGGGATAAACGCCTTGCTGGGATTGTCTGTAGGGCCAAAATCAGCTCGGCAGCTGCGACCAGCGGATCCGCGCCCTCATCGGGCATAGCAGCGTGGCAACCTTTGCCAGTCAACGTTACCTCGAAGGTATCAAGTGAGGCCATCATGGCACCATTGTTGAGCGCGACGTGCCCCTGTGGCAATCCGGGCCAGTTGTGCATTCCAAAAATGGCATCCATCGGGAACAGGCGGAAGAGACCATCCTCAATCATCTTGCGTGCGCCTGCCAAATTCTCTTCAGCCGGCTGAAAAACCAGATGCAGCGTCCCGGAGAAATGACGCGTCTGGCTAAGGTGTCTGGCCGCGCCCAATAACATCGCCATATGGCCATCATGGCCGCAAGCGTGCATGTGGCCCGCAAGCGTGGAGCTGTATGGCTGCTGAAGGCGTTCCTGAATGGGCAGGGCATCCATATCTGCCCGCAGGCCAATTGTCGCACCAGGGCCGTTTCTAAGCGTGCCTACCACGCCAGTGCCAGCCAGGCCACAGTGCACCTCAAAGCCAAAGGTTTCCAATAACTCTGCGATCCGCCGAGAGGTATGATGCTCCTGAAAACCCAATTCCGGGTAAGCATGAAATTCATGGCGCCACGATATTGCTTCTGCAATCAGCGCATAGGGAAGGGCCATTACGTGCTCCTGTGTGATTCAAGGGGATCGCGCATAAAGAACATTTTTGCCGGGAAACAAAACGCCTACCTGGCGGAGCGCTGCATCAAGCATAGAGGATATCAAATCCCTAGGTAGCGCGATTTAACCAAAATATCAGACTGGACATTTTCTACACAATGGCAGGTACTGTTTACGATATAAGCCTGCCGGTGAGCGCAATTGATGCATTCCCATCGCTGGTCATTTTAAAGGGCTGGGCCGAAGATGAGGTAATAACGGCATAAGCGGGCATCGAGAGGCGCAGTATGTCCGGTATCTATTCAGATAAGATTACGCAAACCGGGCTACTGTTTTTGAAAAAAAGCCTGACAGGGAAACGAACGCTGATAACCGTTTCGTGGCCAGGTACGTTTTCGCTGGGGCCGGATGTGCCAATGTTAACATTGGATTATTTTGGCACGTCATAATTCGACCAGTAAGCGAACCGCCAAAATTTTCGATGACCGGGGCTATGGCCCGATGGGAGATTTCTGAATTTACCCGATTTGATAAGTAAAAAGGCTAAGTTGTTAACATTATTGTCAGAGTAAGAATAACCCTAATTTTGTATCCGCCTGGTGATGAGCAATGCTTTTTACGCGCTGCAGGGAAGTGCTTACATTGATAGATAAAAAAGCACAGGTTTTTTAATGATATATTTGCATCAAACAGAAAAATTAGGATAAGTGCGCGGGGAATGGCATCTATGACCTGACAGGTTAGCCTGAAAAACTCAATTTTTCTTAGAAAGTAACGATAAAAAAACGGCCTGTGAACACAGGCCGCTTAATAAAATACTTTAAACGTGAAAGGCATTTGCCTGCTGTGAAGGATATGACAGGTACAGCATGAAGCCATTCATTTTTAAGAAATTTTTACTGCTTGATCAGGAAACTCTCAAGAGTCTTACCTGCATCCAGCGCCTCTTTAATGGCTGCTGGGGTGCGGCCCTGGCCGGTCCAGGTCTTTTGCTCACCTTTTTCATCGGTGTATTCATATTTAGCCGGACGCGGTGCACGCTTAGTTTTACCGGTTTTACCTTTGCTGGCTTCGATAGCCATCAAATCGCTTGGATCAATACCGTCGGCCAGCAGCATTTCGCGGTATTTAGCCAGCTTATCTTCACGCTCTTTCTGCTCTGCCAGCATGGATTGTTCTTCGTCACGGCGCTCAGAGACAACGGATTCCAGCTTGGAAAGCATCTCTTCCAGCTCTTGCAAAGAAACTTCACGCGCTTGTGCTCGCAGAGTACGAATGTTGTTCAGAACCTTCAAAGTATCGCTCATATCATATCCATTAGTTTAGTTAAACCAGTAATAACGCGCATACTATTGAGTGACCGATGTCGCGTTGTTTCTTTGATTATAATTGTAAACATAACTTCCCCTATTAGGCAAAGGTTGATTGTAAAAAAAAGCGTAAAAATTTTATTTCCCTCACGCGCATTTATATAGCAAAAACGGTAACGCGTACCGGGCAGATTAATATTGGTTTGGCTGCAACATCAGGCCGGTCACGCCAACCTTCGCCCTTAAATGCAATTGCCAGCAGGGGATTATTCACAGGCGGAATCATGCCAGCCGGTTCTGCTTTCGTGACGATTAGCACATATTGCTTATTGTCTGGATAAGTCACTGGCGTGGTCAGCGGCAAATAATCTGCGGCCAGAGGCGAAAAATGGGCAGGATAAGCGGAATAGTTAAACCTGAACTCAACAGCAATAAATAATGGGCTATTTACCCTTTCTTACGCTGCCCGCCGCCGATATGTCTGGCTCGCCGACCCATGGCGACTTTCGAAAATGCAGGTTTATGCGCGGTAGGGCTGGGCTAAGACAATGATTATACGTGTTATCCTGGCTAACAGTGGCGACCGGCAAAGGCCGCCAGCCGTCATATTATCCATAGGCTTGCTGATGGGCTTTTTTACGCCGTAGGTAATCCTCATCCTCACGTAACCGGTCCCAATAGGCTTTGAACACGGCAGCGGCCGCCGCTTTCTCCTCATTTACGCTGTAGGGCAACACCTCGCCCTGCGGATCATATTTACGCCCGCCCTTATGGTTGGCATAGCGGCGTGCGCGCGTATAACCCATCTGGATGAATTTGCGTGCCATATCCATACCGACGAAGTCATCTGCCTGGCGGTACGCCTCAAACAGCTGGTAAATCGCCTCTGCGGAGGCCTCGGCAATCGGCACGGTACGAAAGCGCCAGTGCGGCAAAATTTCGCTTTTATAGGGTTCCACCAGCAATACGCCCTGTTCGCCGCGTCCAACCTGATACAGCTCCGGGTGTTGGCGAAAATCGATGGTGGTAAAGTCCTGCTCGTAATTGAAGGGAGGAAAGGGCATAGCGATGGCGCTCCTTGGGCTTGGATAACTACCTTAAGCGTAGCAAAGCGGAGCGGGAGAAAAAAAACGGGAGCCTGTTGGCTCCCGTCATCGAGGGGTAAATGCTTAACCGGCGCTTGGCTCGGTCACCGCAGGCTGGGTTTCAGCCGGGGCGGTTGGCTCGGTTGTGACCGGTTGGATCACCGGCGGCTGCGGCACGGCTTCAGGCTGTGCTTCCGGTTGTTCCGGCTGCGCAGGCTGCGCGTCATGCAGGCCATTGACCTTCACCGGCATCCCGGAGCGGGTTTCAATCGCCTGATCCACATCAGAGGTGTTGACGCTGGCATCAGAGATCACCTTGCTCACCACCGGGGTCAGGGACACGGGCACCGGATCCTTGGATTTCCACTGCTCTTCGTTTTCAGAGAGCGGGTTGTGGACTTCCACATAGCGGGAGCCGTCCGGCTCTACGGTAGCCTTCACCGGCTCATTGATGAACTGGACGCGCGTGCCGACTGGCACATTCTCAAACAGCCACTTGATGTCATTGTCACGCAGACGCACACAACCGTGGCTGACGCGCAGGCCAATGCCGAAGTTGGCGTTGGTACCGTGGATGGCATACAGGCGGCCAACGTAGAGCGCATAGAGGCCCATCGGGTTGTCCGGGCCTGCCGGGAAGACCTCTGGCAAGGTTTCGCCGCGCGCCGCGTACTCAGCATGCATGGCTTTGGTTGGTGTCCAAGTCGGGCCATCTTTCTTGCGCTGTACGGAAGTCACCCAGTCAACCGGGGTGTCTTTGCCCAGCTCACCAATGCCGATCGGCAGTACCACTACGGTGTTGGTGCCTTTCGGGTAGTAGTAGAGGCGCATTTCAGCACTGTTGATGATGATGCCTTCACGCGGGGTGTCCGGCAGGATCAATTGCTGGGGGATCACCAGCTGGCTACCGGCTTTCGGCAGCAGCGGGTCAACGCCGGGGTTGGCTTCCATCATATTGCTCAGACCCATCTGGAACTGGGCGGCAAAATGCTCCAGCGGTTGGGTGCTGTCGTTCGGCACATCGATAACGATGTTCTCGCCTACCAGGCGGCTGTTCTTGGCCGGTAGCGGATAGACTACCGCAAAGGCTGCCTGGCTATAGGCGACCACTGCGAAGATCACTGTGAATAACGCGCGAATGCTCATAATGTCTTTTCGTTGATTGTTAATGCCAGATTGGCAGGGTGGTTGATGTTACAGCCGGGCATCAGGCCCGACTGCTAAGTGTCGTTTTACAAGGTCGCGTTCCAGGTTCAAACAGGTAACCCATCCTATTTGCGGGCAGAGATTATAAAGGTTTATTGACCGGCCGCCACTGTTTGTTAATCAAACAATTTAATTAACCTGTCAGGAAGTATAACAGCCCTCACTGACCTCACGCTTTAAGAGAGGACTCTGGAATATTTGATGTCTTGCCAGTCTCTTACAACAGGTAGGGTTGCGCTCGGTCACAAAGCGTAAATAAAGCAAGAAAACGTAAACAAGCTGTTAATTTTCTCAATTGTCGCAAAGAAAGGTGCAACGCCATACTTCTTCCCGAATGCGCAGGCCCGGCCTGCCCTCAGACCATCACCACGAAGCCCGTTTCGCCAGCAGTGACGCCAGCGAAACGGGCGCCGTCAAAAAATAACGCGGTGGCCACAGGCCGTTATCTTTTTGACCCCTAGACGAGAAGATAAATATGACCCGTTACCCTGCTCTGACCCTCAGTGACAAGATTGGCTATGGCCTGGGCGATATGGCCAGCGCGCTGGTTTGGCAAACGGCCACCCTGTTTCTGGCCTACTTCTATACGGATGTTTTCGGCCTGCCTGCCACCGTCATGGGCACCATGTTTCTGGTGGTGCGCGCGGTGGACGCGCTGATTGACCCCTGCATCGGCTCGTTGGTGGATCGCACGCAGACGCGGCACGGCAAGTTTCGCCCCTGGCTGCTGTGGATGGCCATCCCGTTTGGCGTCTGCTGCCTGATCACCTTCTACGTGCCGGATGTATCACCGACGCTAAAAACGCTCTACGCCTGCGTGACCTACAGCCTGTTGAGTCTGGTCTACTCGGCGATCAACGTCCCCTACTGCGCCATGCCCGGCTCTTTGACGCTCGATCCGCGCGAGCGCCACTCGCTCCAGTCATGGCGTTTCGCGCTCGCCTTTATCGGCGGGCTGGTGGTGACGGTCATCGCCCTGCCGATGGTCTCCTGGCTGGGCGATGGCGACACCCGGCGCGGCTACTTCTATGCCATGAGCCTGATGGGGCTGCTGGGCGTGGTGCTGTTCTTCTGCTGCTTCGCCATGACCAAAGAGCGCTACCACTCGCCGCGCGACACGCGCCATACCCTGCGGGGCGATCTCAAGCTCCTGTGGCAGAACCACCAGTGGCGCATCGTCTTTGCCTTTAACGTGTTGCTGCTGTTGGCAGTGGTGACGCGCGGCTCCGCCACCATCTACTACGTCAAATATGTGATGCTGCGGCCGGATCTGGTGTTCGCCTTCATTGTGGCGAGTCTGGTGGCGGCGCTGTTTGGCGCGCTGCTCTCGGAAACCCTGCTTGGCCGCTTTGACCGGGTGAAATCCTTCCGCTGGACCATTGCCACCTATGTGGTGATTGGCGCGGCGATCTTCTTCCTGCCGCCCAACGCCGTCTGGCTGATCTTTGGCGTGAATGTGCTGTTCTGCTTTGTGCAGAACCTCGGCACCCCGTTGCAGTGGGCGATGTTCTCGGATGTGGTGGATTATGAGGAGCACCGCAGCGGCCGCCGGATGGATGGGCTGGTCTTCTCGACGGCACTGTTTGCCATCAAGCTTGGGCTGGCGTTGGGCGGGGCGGTGGTGGGCTGGGTGCTGGGCATGGTGGACTACCTGCCTGCCACCGCGCAACAACCCGCCCAAGTCACCACCACCATCAATGCGCTGTTCACGCTGGTGCCCTCCCTGCTGTTTATGGTGATGGGCTCCCTGCTGTTCATCTACAAGCTCAATAGCCGTTACGTGCGCGACATCGCCGATGAGTTGGCGAAGAAACGTGACGTTCAATCGCCAGCCACGGTAGCGGCCCCTGATTCCGCCCACCTTATATAAGGAGAGAGTATGTCCCATCTTTATCAAGATGCCTCGCAGCCGATTGCAGCGCGGGTAGAGGATCTGTTGTCCCGCATGACCGATGAGGAGAAGTATGCCCAGATGCACGCGCTCTGGCTGATTCTCTCTGCGGAGGGTGATCACCGCAGCCGCACCGACCTCAGTGACAGCTTTATAGGCTCAAAGGGGGAGGGCGATCTCGCCACGCGCCTGAAGCGGGGCATCGGGCAGATCACCCGGCCGCTCGGCACCCACATTGTGGAGGCGCATGAGGGCGTGAGGGCGCTCAACCGGCTACAAAAGAGTCTGGTGGAGGAGACGCGGCTGGGCATCCCGGCGATGTTCCACGAGGAGTGTCTGGTGGGGCTGCTGTGCCGCGACGCCACACTGTTTCCGTCCTCGCTCAGTTACGGCGCGACCTGGGATCCGGCGCTGATCGAACAGGTGGCGGGCGCGATCCGCCGTGAAGCCAAGAGCATCGGCTGTCATCAGGGGTTGGCACCGGTGCTGGATGTCTCGCGTGATGCGCGCTGGGGCCGAACCGAGGAGACCTTCGGCGAAGACCCCTATCTGGTGGGCATCATGGCGACCGCCTATGTGCGCGGCTTGCAGGGGCCAAACCGCGATTTGCTGGCGACGCTGAAACACTTCGTCGGCCACTCCTTCAGTGAGGGGGCGCGCAACCATGCGCCGGTGCACCTGGGATTCCGCGAGTTGAATGACACCTTCCTGCTGCCGTTTGAAATGGCGGTCAAACTGGCGAACGCTGGCTCGGTGATGCCGGCCTACCATGACATTGACAACCAGCCGTGCCACAGCGACCACTTCCTGCTGACCGAAGTGCTGCGCGAGCGCTGGGGCTTTGACGGCCTGATTGTCGCGGACTACGGCGGCGTCAGCCTGCTGCACCAGCACCACGGCGTGAGTGCAGACGGGGCGGCCTCGGCGGCGCTGGCGTTCAACGCCGGGCTGGATATTGAGCTGCCGAAAGATGACTGCGCCCGCCATTTGGCAGAGGCGCAGGCGCGCGGGCTGATCTCCGCCGACAAAATCGATGAGATTGTGGCGCGCATCCTGACGGAAAAATTCCGGCTGGGGCTGTTCGAACGCCCCTATGTGGAGGAGTCACAGGTGGCGTTGCAACAACAGGAGACCCGCCAGCTCGCCCGGCAGGCGGCGGTGCGCGGCATCACCCTGCTGGAGAACGATGGCACCCTGCCGCTGTTGCCGAAGGCCGGGCAGCGCATCGCGGTGATTGGGCCAACTGCCGATGATCCTTTGGCGCTGCTGAGCGGCTACAGCTTCCCGGTGCACCTGATCATCAGCGACATGACGGCGCAGACAGAGCAGATTACCACCCCGCTGCAAGCGCTGCGGCAGGCGTATGGCGAGGGGGCGATCCGCTATGCCAAAGGGTGCCACATTCTGGAGCAGCGTCAGGCCGGTGCGCCGGTGTTTCCCGGCGACAGCGGCAAGCCGTTGCAGCGCTCGCCGGTGTCGCAGGATCGCAGCCTGATCGCCGCCGCGGTGGAGCAGGCGCGCCAGAGCGAGGTGGCGCTGGTATTTGTGGGCGATTTGGCGGGCCTGTTCCAGAGCGGCACGGTGGGGGAAGGCTCTGACAGTGACAGCCTGCAACTGCCCGGCGTGCAGCAGGCGCTGCTTGAAGCAGTGGTGGAGACCGGCACCCCGACGGTGGTGGTGATGACCAGCGGCCGTCCCTACTACCTCAACGGGCTGGAGGATCGGCTGGCTGGCTATCTGGTGGCCTTCGCGCCGGGGCAGGAGGGCGGCCACGCCATCACCGATTTGCTCAGTGGCCGCGAGGCCCCCAGCGGGCGATTGGTGGTCTCGGTGCCGAAAAGCGCCGGTGCGATGCCCTATTACTACAACCATAAATTGAAGAGCGGCGGCACGCCCATCGCCTTCCAGTTCGGCGCACGCTACCCCTTCGGCTATGGCCTGAGCGGCACCACCTTCGACTACTCGGATCTGCGGCTCGGCGCGGCGCAGGTAGAGAACCGCCACGGTGAGGTGGTCGCGCAGGTCAGCATCACCAACAGCGGGCCACGCGCCGGCAGTGAGGTGGTGCAACTCTACGTGCGGGACACGCTGGCCTCGTTGGTGCGCCCGGTACAGGAGCTAAAAGCCTTCCAGCGCGTCACCTTGCAGCCGGGCGAGCGCGCGACCCTGACCTTCACGCTGCCGACCGACATGCTCAACTTCACCGATGCCCAAGGGCGGCGGGTGGTGGAGCCGGGCGAGTTTGAACTTCAGGTGGGGGCTTCCAGCGCGGACATCCGTGGCCGCGCCACGGTGCGGGTTACCGGCGGGCTGAACGTGCTGCCTTCCGACTGGCGAATGGTCAGCCATTGTGAGGTCGAGCACGGCTAAAACCGACTGGATCTTCCCGCATCCCTCCTAGATGCGGGATTTTTTTCACATTAACACATTGAACTTAATAAATTATTTACAAAATGGTAGGCTGTCGCCGTTTTTTGGAGATTTGGGACAAAGGAAATGAAGAAGACGCTCACCATTGCACTCTCTTTGGCGCTCTGCGCCTGTACTACCGCGAAGACTTCCCCACAGCAACACGCCCGGCACTATATCTTTGCCACCAGCCATGACAGCGATCCGCAATTCCGAATGCTGGTGGCGGACTCGATCAAAAATGCGGTGCCGATGTTTGACTACTTCTACCAGCTGGGCAAAGAGGACAAACAGGCGGGCAGGGATCGCGCCACGGCTGACCAGCGGATCGCCTATTTCCATACTGATGAATTTTTGACCAGGGCAGGGCGCACGTCGCAATTCATCAACCACACCTACCAAGAGGGCCGTGACAAGCGCAACGAGCAGATCTTTGTGCAGGAGATCACCGGTGCCTATTGGGATGGTTACGAGGGGCGCTAGGCGCAGGAATAAAAAAGCCCGGCATTAGCCGGGCTTTTTGTTGCATCAGGCGTCAGAAATCGTAGCCGACGGTCGCGACCACGGTACGCTCCTGACCCCAGTAGCAGTAGCCGGTGCCGTAGCAGGCGGCGACATACTTCTTGTCGGTCAAGTTATTGACGTTGAGCTGCACGAACGCGCCTTTCAGCTCGGGGCTGAATTGGGCCAGGTTCATACGGACAGAGGCGTCAAACAGTGTGGCGGAAGGCATATGCAGGGTATTTTCGTTATCCGCCCACTGGGTGCCGATATAACGTACGCCCGCGCCGACATCCAGGCCAATCGGGGAGTTGTACTGGCCCCAAAGGGAAGCCATCTGTTTCGGCGTCACATACGGGGTGTTGCCGTCATTGCCATCCACCGCGTCCTTGAATCTCACCTTGTTGTAGGTGTAGCCAGCGATGATGTTGAAGTGTTCGGTGATCGGGGTGCGCGCTTCCAGCTCCAGCCCTTGCGAATGGATTTTGCCCACCGGCACGTTATAACTGCCCACCACCACGCGGTTGGCGACATCTTTCTGCGTCAGGTCATACAGCGCGGCGGTGTAGAGCGATTTGCTGCCCACCGGCTGGTACTTGATGCCCACTTCATACTGTTCGCTGGTGGTCGGTTTCAGCAGGTTTCCACTCGCGTCTTTCAGCGTGGCAGGGGTGACGCCAGTGCTATAGCTGATGTATGGCGAAATGCCATTATCAAAGGCGTAGAGCAGGGAGCTGCGGCCGGTGAAGTGATCATCATTGCGCTCGTCAACGGCATTGGTCTCATCGGTCACCGTCTTGGTCTTCATACGATCGTAGCGACCAGAGAGCGTCAGGTGCCATCTGTCCAGCTTCATATCATCTTGCAGGTAGCCGCCCGTCTGGGTGTACTGGGTTTTGGTGTGCGTGCTGCTGTAAATCGAGAGCGCATCACCGCCTGTTTCCCCGGTATAGGGGTTAAGGTAGGTGGCAGTCGCGTATTCAGAGGAGGCGTCATTGCTAAAGTGCTGGAAGTCGAAACCGAGCACCACCTTATGCTCCAGCATACCGGTAGCAAAATCGGCTTCCAGCTGGTTATCGATGGCGAACGCATCCAGCGTGGAGTCCTCACCCGAGTAGTAGCGGCTCATCTCGCTGCGATCGGCATTCCAGCCCGCGCCGTAAACCTGCTCCAGCTTGGTATTGGAGTGGGTGTAGCTGGCATTCTGGCGGAATGACCAGGTGTCATTGAAGGCGTGCTGGAACTCGTAGCTGTAGATTTGCTCCCAACGCTTGAAGACGTTGTGGCTGCTCTCGCCATCAAAGAAACCGCGGCTCAGGCGGTCGCCATACAGGCTGCCATCGGCGGGCACGGCGGAGTGGTAGCCGCCAGAAGGATCTTTTTGCAGGTAGGCGCGCAACAGCAGGGAGGTGTTCTCATCCGGTTGCCACAGCAGTTGCGGGGAGATGGCGTAACGCTCCTCGCGCTGGTGGTCATACTGGGTATCGCTGCTGCGGGTCATGCCAGTCAGGCGAAACGCCCACTGGTCATTGATCGCACCGGTGTAGTCAAACGCGCCGCCCTTGGTATTGAAGTTACCGGCGGAGAGGCGGAAATGGCCTTCCGAGGCAAATTGTGGGCGCTTGGTGGTCTCGATTACCACACCGCCAGGGATGCTCTGGCCATACAGCGCAGAGGCGGGGCCTTTCACCACATCAATGCGCTCCAGGAACCACGGGTCAACCTGCAAGGCGTTATAACTGCTGCCGTCGCTGAGCAGGCGCAGGCCATCGAGGAAGGTGTTGTTGACGTCGCCGCCGTGGAAGCCGCGCAGGGAGATGGTGTCATAACGCGTTGCGCCGCCAGCAAAGTTGGTGAACACGCCCGGCGTATAGTTCAGGGCGGCATTGAGGGTGGTGGCGTTCTGGTCATCGAGTTGCTGGCGGGTCACGACTGACACTGCCTGGCCGGTAGTAATCAGAGGTTGATCGGTTTTCGTGGCGCTTTTGCTGGTTTTTGCCGTGTAGCCCTGCGTGGGGGCATCAGCGGTGTCGGCAGGCTGGGCCGTGACGACAACAGTATCTTCCGCGAGGGAGGCGAAGGGCACAAACAGCGCGAGGGAACACAGCAGGCTGGAGCGCTTCAAATTAAAAGCCGACAACATATTCATAATCCCTATAAAAATCTTTTCGAGTTAAACAGAAAGAGCAACGCGTGTGAGTCAGGCAATATCGCCCGCGGCCTCATGGGGTCGTGGATGCGATCAATTCACATTATTTAAATCTAATGATAATTATTATCATTATTAACGACACGATTCAAGAAGATGTTTCAGAGTTGTGGCAAGTGGCTATACTTTTATCCCCCTGATAAGAAAGGGCTAAACGGAATAGATAAGCCAGAATAAAGGGAAAACAGCGGCGGGGCGGCCAACGGCGGGAAAAGTGGCGTTAAGATATAACTTCACCTGCGTTGAACAGTAGTCAGATTTAACTATATAAAACGGGTGGGAATGGCCGAAAAACCGGCCCACGGGGGCCGGTTAGACGGGGGTTAGCGATTGACCAGTTTGGCTGGCAGCGCCACCACCAGCAAAGAGCTGAGCAGCAGGCTGGCGGCAAATACCCACAGCGCGCCACCGCTCTTGCCGGTCAGATCCAACGCCAGCCCCATCAGCGAGTTGCTGACCAGCCCGGCGATATTGGCGAGGGAGCAGGCCAGCGCAAAGCCAGTGGCGGCGGCGGTGCCCTTCAGGAAGGTGCCGGGCAGGCTGAAGAACACCGGCACCGCGCCAATGATCGCCGCCTGCGCCAGCGAAAAGAGCAGCACGGTGGCGGTGACGTTATAGGTAAAGAAGGTGCTGGCGGCCATGGCGGCGGCACCGACCATAAAGGGCACGATGATGTGCCAGCGCCGTTCGCGGTGGTAGTCCGAACTGGCACCAATCAGCAACATGCCGACCAACGCCGCCAGGCTGGGCACCGCGGTCAGCAGGCCAATCAGGGTCAGATCCGTAACGCCAGCAGTCTTGATAAAGGTCGGCATCCAGAACCCCATCGCGTAGGCGCTGAGCAGAATGGAGAAGTCGATGCCACCGAGCATCCAGACTTTCAGGTTGAAAAAGCCGTCGCGAAAGCGCGCGCGCACTGGGCCAGCGTCTGCCTCATCCGCTGCCAGCGCGCGGCCAACTTGGGCTTTCTCCTCGGCATCCAGCCAGGCCGCCTGATGGTAGCTGTCCGGTAACTGGCGGAACGCCAGCAGGCCAAGCAGAATGCTCGGCACGCCCTCCAACAGGAACAGCCACTGCCAGCCGTGCAGGCCGTGCCACAGGTCAAAGCGGCTCATGATCCAGCCGGAGAGCGGGCCGCCCACCACGCTGGAGAGCGGCAGGCCAATCATAAACAGGGCGATGATGCGGCCGCGCCGATGGGAGGGGAACCAGAGCGTCAGGTAGTAGAGCACGCCGGGCAGGAAACCCGCCTCCGCCACCCCGAGCAGCAGGCGCAGCACGTAGAATTGGGTGGGGGTAGTGACCAGCAGGGTGGCGGCGGAGAGCAGCCCCCAGGTGATCATGATGCGCGCGATCCACACCTTGGCACCGACGCGTTGCAGGATCAGGTTGCTCGGCACCTCAAACAGGATATAGCCGACAAAAAACAGGCCAGCACCCAGCCCAAAGGCGGCCTCACTCAGTTGCAGTTGGCTGGCCATCTGCAATTTGGCGAAGCCGATATTGATGCGATCCAGATAGGCCGCGAGGTAACAGAGGCATAAAAACGGGATTAACTTCCAGGTGATCTTGCGGTAAAGCAGCGAGTCAGCGTCCTTTAGTCCGGCAGGACGGGTGATCTCAATGGCCATAACACACTCTCCGTCATCAAAGTCACCTGCCGCATGGTGGCGCAGGCCAATGCCCCGGTGGGGCGGTCAACAACTGTTATGCCGTACCATTTAATGAATACGGTCGCCCGGCATCATAGCGAATCTGCATAAAGAGTCACCGGAATTCGCCATTGGCACCGGGCAAACCGCACCAAAAAGCGAGGGGAAGCGTCATGGAAGCAGGGATTTTATTGATGGCCGCTGGCCTGAGTCGCCGTTACCGCAAGGCCAGCGGCGGCCAGCACAAGTTGCTGGCCTCACTGGGCGATGGCGAAACGGTGTTTGCCCGCAGCCTGCGCCACGCACAGGCGAGCGGCCTACCGGTGCGCGTCATTGTGCGGCCGGAGGATGAGGCATTGCACCGGCTGGCGCAGGCCGCCGGAGCGGAATATCACTGTGTGGCGAGCGGCGGATTAGGGGAGTCAATCGCCGCTGGCGTGGCGGCCACCGCGCGGTGGCCGGGCTGGCTGGTGGCGTTGGCGGACATGCCTGCCCTGCATCCGCACACCTATCGGCAGGTGGCCTCGGCGCTGGATCAGGCCCCCAGCGCGCGCGCCTTTTACCACGGGCGGGCTGGCCATCCGGTCGGCTTTGGCGCCGCCCTGTTTACCGCGTTGTGCCAGCTTCGCGGCGATCAGGGCGCACGCAGCCTGTTGGCCGACGCGCCGCCGCAGGCGGTGGCAGTAAACGATCCCGGCTGTCTGTGGGACATCGACCTGCCAGCGCACCTGCCGCAGGCCGATCAGTAGTAGCTGGTCTGGTAGGTCTGGTTGTAGCTCAGCCCGGCGCTGCCATAGTCACCCTCGGCGGTGATGGTGGCGGAACAGCTCAGCGGGTTGGCGTGCTCGTCATAGCGGCAGGACATCTTGTTGATGCCGGCTGGCTTGCCGTCCACTTTGGCCTCGGTGGTCGCATCCAGCCGTTTGTGGGCGGGGGCGTCATCTTTGACCTCAATTTCGGTTTTGCCGAGCGGGCTTTGGAACAGCGTGGTGCGCGGGAAGCCAAGTTCGTCGTAGCTGTAGTGGGCGAAGCTGTCATCGTTGGCGGTCTTCACCACCTCGGTCACAAAGCCCTTGGCGTCCTTGCGATAGAGCAGGCTGCCGTCAATGGTACGCTCCAGCCGACAGTGCGCATCCAGTTGGTAGAGCTTTTTATGGCTGGCGCGATCGACAAAGTAGTCGCCCTCCTTGACCAGATCGACATCCACATCCATCTGCGGCTGGAAGGCGCGCAGTGCCTGCACGCAGCCCTGCTCATCCAGCGTGCCGCGAATATCGGCGGTGATCTTGCCGGACTCATCTTTCTGGATTTGCGAGAAGGCCCTCACCTTGCCGAGCAGTGGGTCAAAGCCAAAAATGTTGGAGAGGCTGGCCAATGAAGGGTTGACCCTCTCCGGCGCGCGGTTGTCGCAGGCGGTCAGCGCCACGGCGCCAAGCAGAAAAAGAGCGGCCTTATGCATGGTGTTATCCTTATCCTTAGAACGCTATCGCATCATAACATGCTGAATTTGCGACACTATAGCGACTAAACAGGATAAAGATCGCTTTTATGGCAGGAAACCATCATGCCCGGCCAATTGGGGTTAAGGCCGCCGCTTCTGTTTCATTAAGTGCAATTTTTAACCGGCATTGGCGCTCTCGCTGGCGGGCGTATCACCAATACCGGGCGGATTGACCTGCGAACGCTCAATTTTCTCCTCCGTCTCGCCCCAGCGATCGATCGCCCGTGCATAGTCACCGCGCGCGATCGCGCCATTGATCGCCTCACTCAGCGCGGCGGCCAGCCCATTCCCCTTGCGGGTAGTGGCAGCGACCTGTGCCAGCTGCGGGCCGTTGCCCACCAGCCGCGTCTGGCCGGTCAACGCCGCCTTATAGGCACCGGTCGAGTGTGGGCCAAAATAGAGATCGACCCGGCCGGACTGGAGCGCCAGGCTGGCGGCGGCATCATCGGTGACATAGACCGGCTGGGCCGGGGCCAGCCCGGCGGCACGGTTCTGCCTGTCCCACCCCAGCAGCACATTCTCCTGATTGGTGCCGGAACCAACAATCACCTTCAGCCCGGCCACATCCGCCGGTTTGCTGATAGCGTGGATGGGGCTGTTGCGGCGTACCGAAAAGGCCAGCGTATCCTGCCGATAAGTGGCGAAGTCAAAGCGGGTTTTGCGCTCCTTGGTCACGGCGATATTGAACAGCGCGACATCATATTTGCCGGAACTGATGCCCAGCGGCCACTGCTCCCAGGAGGCTGGCACCAGATTCAGTCCCAGCCCCAGCCCATCCGCCAGCAGGCGCGCGACATCAATGTCGCTGCCAATGCGCGTCTGGTTGTCATCCGCCAGCACCGACAGCGGCGGCGCGTTCAGCGCGCTGACCGCCACCGTCAGCTTGCCCGGTACGGCAAAGTGAAAACCGGGCGGGATCAGCGCCACCGCCGCCGGATTTTTGGCGGTGTGGATGGGCTGTTGGTTGGCAGCCAGGTCAATCAGGGGCGTGGGAGCCGCTGCCCACGCACAGGCCGCGGGCAGGGCAAGCAGCCCGAGGATCACGTTTCTCATGCGGCCCCCTACAGCACTTTGGCCAGAAAACGGCGGGTGCGCGGATGCTGCGGCGCATTGATCACCTGCCGGGCGCTGCCCTGCTCGACGATCTTGCCATCCACCATAAACACGATCTGGTCAGCCACCTCACGCGCAAAGCCAATTTCGTGGGTCACCACCACCAGCGTGACGCCGGAGCGCGCCAGACGGCGGATCACATCCAGCACCTCGCCCACCAGCTCCGGGTCCAGCGCGGAGGTCGGCTCATCAAACAGCATCACGCGCGGGTTGAGCGCCAGCGCCCGCGCGATGGCGATGCGCTGCTGTTGGCCGCCAGAGAGTTGGCGCGGCCAGGCATCGGCCTTGTGCCGCAGCCCGACGCTCTCCAGCAATTCCTGTGCCCGCGCAATCGCCTCTGGCCGCGTCTGCTTTTTGTGGACGATGGGTGCCTCAATGATGTTCTCCAGCACCGTCAGGTGCGGGAACAGGTTGAAGTTCTGGAACACGTACCCCACCTCGGTGCGTTGGCGCAGGATGGCGCGCTCCTTCAGTTCATAGAGGCGGTTGCCGCGCCGCTGGTAGCCGATGTACTCGCCATCGATCTGGATAAAGCCCTCATCGACCCGCTCCAGATGGTTGATGGCGCGCAACAGCGTGGATTTGCCGGAGCCGGAGGGGCCGAGGATCACCGTCACCGAACCCGGCGGCAACTCCAGCGACACCCCATCCAGCGCCTTGTGGCGGCCAAAGTATTTGGTGACGTTGGTAATGGAGATGTGGCCGCGCGCGGGCTGCGCGTGGTAATCGATCGCTTCAGACATGGTTAGCTCCTTACCGGGCCAAGAGGGGCGCGGCCAAACCGCAGACGAAGTTTTTGCCACAGCGCCGGGCGGGCCTCGCGGCGGGAACTGCGCGCCAGCCAGCGTTCGCCATAGTACTGGAACAGCGACAGCACGCTGGTGATCACCAGATACCACACCGCGCCCACCATCAGCAGCGGGAT